>JAZNRM010000068.1:0-3061 GCA_045590695.1 Methanobrevibacter sp. | reverse complement strand
GACTTTGAAAGAACTGAAGAACAAGCTCAAGGGCTTTTAGGACTTTTAGATCAAGGAATCATTCCAGTTGTCTGCGGATTCTTAGGAAGAACTGAAAATGGAGAAGTGACCACCTTGGGAAGAGGTGGAAGTGATGTAACTGCATTCCTATTAGGTCATTGCTTAAATGCAGATGATGTGATTATCGTTACCGATGTGGATGGAGTCATGTCCACTGATCCAAGGAAAATCAATGAAGCTGAAAAATTGGATTACATCTCTGTTGAAGAGATGAGAGATTTAGCTACTCACGGAGCACAAGTTTTACACCCTCATGCTTTAAGATTTAAAGATCCTGAAATCAAAGCAAAAATTATTAGTTTTGAAAAAGGTGATTTGTCTGACCCTGGGACTGAGATTGTAGGTCCCTTTGAAGATTCCATGAGCAAATCAGTATGCTTGCATCCGGAACCTATTTCTGTAGTTGCTTTAGTTGGGGAAGATTTACTTAATCAAATCGGTCTCCTTGCAAAAATGACAACTTTGGTAGCGGAAGCTAACATCAACATTTATGGTATCTCTGCAGGTCAAAATTCAATTACCTTATTCTTGGATAAATGTGATGCTGATGAAGCATATCACATATTGCACAAGCTAGTCATTGCTGAAGACAGTTTAAGTTCAATTTCCTTAGGTAGAGACATTGCTATGTTAACCATGATTAATCCAGACTTCATTGAAACTCCTGGAGTAATCACTGAAATCACCAATCCACTTAAGGAAGCACACATAAACATTGTTGAAATCTCATCATCCCAAACTGCTATTGTCTTATTTATTAACTGGGAAGATGGTAAGGTAGCATACGACTTAATAAAGGGAGTTTTATAACTCTCGCTTTTATTATTTTTACCCAATAAAGAAGTATTTACTTTTATTTTCATTAAAGAGAAGTAATGTCTTCTGTTCGTTTTTTATTGTAATTAATTTTTATTTACAATCCTTGAAGGTTCGTAAAAATATTTGGTTTTTAAGGATACGAACTTTAACTGATTAAGTATTTGAAATTAATATGATTCTTTAGAAATTAAAATTAAATGAAATAAAAATAAAATTATTAGATTTATAAAATATCTGAAAATAAAAATTTAAAAATAATTATATAGTTAAAAGGTGTTTTTTATGCGTTTTGAAGGAACTGCTGTTGCTATGGTCACTCCTATGCATGAGGATGGATCCATAGATGAAGAAGGATACAGACAAAATATTAACTGGTTGATTGACAATGATGTAGACGGTTTAGTTGCTGTAGGAACTACCGGTGAATCCGCTACTTTAACCCATGATGAACATAGAAGAGTTCTTGACATCATGATTGATGAAGTTGACGGCAGAGTCACTACCATTGCTGGAACCGGAAGTAATGCAACTACCGAAGCATTGGACTTAACCAAATATGCAGATGATGCTGGAGCAGACATGGCTCTTTTAATCACTCCATATTACAACAAACCACAACAACATGGTGTCATTGAACATTATACCAAAATTGCAAATGCAGTTGACATTGATTTGATCACTTACAATGTTCCATCACGTACCAGTTTGGATATGGCTCCTGAAACCATTGTTGAACTTGCAAAAGTGGACAACATCTCCGCTTTAAAAGAAGCTTCATCTGATGTGGACAAAGTATCCAAAACCATGAAATTATTAAGAGATGAAGGATTGGAAGACGACATTGTAATCTTATCAGGTAGTGACGAATTGACCCTTCCTTTAATGTCTGTTGGTGCAAGAGGTGTTGTAAGTGCATCTGCAAACATCGATCCAAGAACCATGGTTCAAATGGTAAACTGCATTTTAGACGGTGACTATGATAAAGCATTGGAATTACATTACAAACAATATGACTTAATCAAAGCTTTATTCATTGAAACCAGTCCAGCACCTGCAAAAGAAGCATTGAAAATGATGGGAATGCCTGCAGGTCCATTAAGATTACCTTTAGTTCCTATGTTGGAAGAAAACAGAGCAATCTTAAGAAAAGCTTTAGAAGATGCTGGAATTTTATAATTCCAGTTCTTATTTTTTTTACAATTTGATTATACTTATAAAATTATTTAGATGATATTATGATAAAAGTTGCTGTAACTGGAGCTGCTGGAAGAATGGGCTCCGGCATTATAAGAAAAATTACTGAACAGGATGATATGGAAGTTGTAGCTGCTATTGAAATGCCAAACACTCCTTTAGCAGGTGTAGATGCAGGTGAAAAAGCAGGTATCGGAAATATTGGTGTTCCTATTGTCGGTTCAGAAGATTTGGAAAAAGCATTGAAAGAATCTGGAGCTGAAGTCTTAGTTGATTTTACCATTGCTCCTGCTGCTGTTGAAACCATTAAAAGAACTGCTGACTGTGGAGTAAACCTTGTTGTTGGAACAACAGGTTTCACTGAAGAGCAAGCTCAAGGAAATGCAGATGTAATTAAGGAAAAGAACATTAAAGCAGTTATTTCCTCTAATTTCTCAATTGGTGTAAACGTATTCTTCAAAGTATTAAAGGACTTGACTCCTATCTTAAATGACTTTGATATTGAAATCATTGAAGCTCACCACAATCAAAAGGCAGATGCTCCTTCCGGAACTGCAATGACTGCATTTGAAGTTATCGCAGATGCTTTGGAAAGAGACCCTGAAGAAGTGGGAGTCTATGGCAGACAAGGTCAAGTAGGTAAAAGAACCAAAGAGGAAATCGGATTGCATGCAGTACGTGGTGGAGACATTGTAGGAGACCACACTGTATTGTATGTTGGTGATGGTGAAAGATTAGAAGTAAAACACATGGCACATACTAGAGAAGTGTTCATTGCTGGTGTTATCAGAGCTTTAAGATTCGTAGGTTCAGCAGAACCTGGAAAAGTAAATGACATGTCTGATGTTTTAGGAATTTAATTTAATTTAAAATACTTATATTTATTGAGATGATTTAAATGGTAAAAGTAGGTGTACTTGGTGCAACTGGAATGGTAGGGCAAAGATTCATCCAATTGCTGGCAGATCATCCTGATTTTGAAATCGCT
>JAZNRM010000067.1:0-8170 GCA_045590695.1 Methanobrevibacter sp. | reverse complement strand
ACCAATAATGATATTTTCAATAATACCAGTTAAATCGTCCATTTCTCCTCTAATACTTGCGTGAAGCAAGTGCTTACCAGTTTCTTCAAATGCTGCACGAGCAAGAACACTTGATTTTTCACCACTAATACCATGTCTTCCAATGGATTTTACAACCCCTTCAGAAGTCATCATATCAGCAACTAACATAATGTGTCTGATATCTACAGTCAAACCTTGGTCAGATAAGGTACGGTTTAACTCGTAGACGATAGCGTTACGAGCAGCTTCAATACCTAATACAGTTTCAATTTCGTGAATGTCGTTAGTGGTTGATCTAGCCTTGTCAATACCTTCTTCATTGAAGATTGCTTTAAGGTTAGAACCTTCAGTATGGATAATCCATTCATCATCGCCTTTACGGATAATGACTTTACCGATACCTTTGGTTCCACTAATTTGCAAATCACGAACTTTATCAGCTAAAAGCCTGATTTCTCTGATAGTAGGATTTCTAGGTCTGAAAGTTAACTTATAGTCATCTTCAATTTCTACTTTCTTGAAGATTTTTTCAACTTGTGCTATGATGCTGTCATAATCTAATCTTCTATCTTGGATTTTTCTCTCATCGAGAGTGACTATTACTTGCATTCCACCATAATCTAAGTTGAAATCAGATAATATGTCATTAATGGTACTTTTACCAATCTTATTTGCTAACTTTCTTACGAATTCCTCATCATTCTTGTACTCTTCCTCGAAGTAAATGTCCATAGTAGGTGTAGAAATCTTCTTTCTTGCATCCACAATTTCAATTAACCTTGGAAGACCGAGAGTTACGTTTAACTCAGCTACCCCCGCGTAGTGGAAAGTACGCATGGTCATCTGAGTACCAGGTTCACCTACAGATTGTGCTGCAACAGTACCTACTGCTTCTCCAGCTTCAATGTAAGCTCTTTCGTAAGCTTCGTCAACTTTAAGCACCAATTCATTTAATTCATCATCAGTTAACTCTCTTTTAATATAAACTCTTATTAAATCTTTAATATAACTTGGAGGGAACTTGATCTCATTTTTAACTATTACATCTAAAACTTTTGAAATAGCTTCAGGAACATAATTGTATTCTTCAATGCTAAGTTCATCTTCAAGAGTTTTGATTAAATAGATAGTTCCATCTTTAGTATATTCAATATCAATAGCTGCAAACTCATTTTCAACAAGAACTAAGGTATTTAACTCATTATAAGTTAATTTTTCTTTAATGAAAGTCATTGCAGATTCAATAATAGCAGTTTCAGAAACTTCTATTTCATTATTTTCATATATCTCTTCTACAAGAACTATTTTAGTGACTATATCATTTAATTCATCATCATCTAACTCACCATCACTGTAAAGTTGTGATAAGCTAATTACATAAATTTCAGATGAATTGATCTTATTCTTTTTAAAAGCCTTTTCAACAGTTTTGATGGAGTCAATTAAATCATCTAATTCCTCAAGACTTAAATCCCCATCATCGTAAGACTGTTGGAGATTTTTGATATATTCTTTAGAAAAATCAATTTTGCTCTTTTCAAATAATTCTTGAACATTAATTGCTTCAGATATCTCTTTAGTATCAGTCATAAAATTGCCCCCTCAATTAGTTATCCTTAATCCTCATTTCGTCAATAAGTTTGTCTAGGTTTGCTACATGACCGAAGTCACTTTTTGCTGGGTCAATACCTTCTTCACCGAATACACTTTGAATGACTTGGCCTTTGTTGTCAGTAACTAATCCATCGGATCTTACATTTAAGTCTTCAAGTGCATTTACAAGTCTTCTTTGCATGTAACCTGATTGTGCTGTACGGATAGCAGTATCTACTAAACCTTCTCTTCCTCCCATAGCGTGGAAAAAGAATTCTACAGGGTCTAATCCTTCCTTATAACTGGAATGTACAAATCCTTTAGCTCTTGCCCCTAACTCATGTTTTCTAAAGTGAGGGAGTGGTCTTGCTAAGTATCCTCTTGTAATACGTCCACCACGAACAGACTGTTGTCCTACACAAGCGGTAATCTGAGCAAGGTTCAACATGGATGCCCTTGCACCGGTACGTGCCATTACAACAGAGTGGTTTTCAACAGCCATCACATAGTCATAGGAGTCATCTTGAGATTGTTTACCCATAGTGAGATAACCTTCTGCGATTTCCCCTGCTGTGTCCCTAGCTTCCCCAAGAACTTGCACAATACGCATTTCCAAGGTTTCCTCTGCACTTCTACCAGGTAAAGGTTGGAGTAATCCTTCTTCATATGTTGCAATTAACTTGTCTACTTCCTGTTCAGCCTTATCCAAGTGAGCATCAATCACCTCAATTGCCTCTTCTGGAATTTCCTCGTCGTTAGTACCAGTTGTAATACCTGTTTTCATGATACCGCAGATAGCGAGGTCAGTGGATCTGTCCAAGAATTCTTTTGCACGGGAAGGGCCATATTCCTTAACGATTGTATCCAAGATTTTACCAGAGAAAGAACCATATGCTGCTTCGTCAATAGCACCATGTGTTAATTGACCGTCTTTGATTACTACGAACGCATCGTATTGGCAATCTTCCTTAAGACAGGTCTCACATTTTCTACAAATCTCAGCCTTATAGTTCATGTTAAGGTCATCTGGAAGTAATAAGCTAAATAGCTCTTTACCAGTCCAATCACGGTTTTTACGTTTCAAGTGCTTTTTATCAACATATTCGTTGTTAAGAAGATGTGACTTTCTAATCATTTGGAAAGCATCATCTTCAGGAACTGTGAAACCATCACGGGTTAAAAGGTAAGCTCCACTAATGTGGTCGTGAATAGCACCGATAATCGGTCCACCAAACCTTGGAGATAATATGTGTTCTTGTACTCTCATCAATGATTTAGCTTCAGCACGTGACTCATCAGTTTGGAAAACGTGCATGTTCATTTCGTCTCCGTCAAAGTCTGCATTGTACGGAGGACATACACAAAGGTTTAATCTGAAAGTCTTGTAAGGCAATACTCTTACTTCGTGAGCCATCATACTCATTCTGTGAAGAGAAGGCTGACGGTTGAATAAAACAATATCTCCATCTTTGAGATGTCTCATTACAACATCACCGTATTCAAGGTTCTCAACTACTAATTCCCTGTTGTCATCCAAGACTCTGACTTTCATCTCTTTACCGTTAATGGTCTTTTTAACATAGTTAGCTCCAGGGTGAACGTTAGGACCATTCAATATAGCTTCTTTTAATTCATCAACGTTCCATTCGTTTACATAAGTTGGTACAGTTACCTCTTTTGCAATCATTTCTGGAACACCGACTTCATTGATACTGATGTTAGGGTCAGGAGAGATTACGGTACGTGCTGAGAAGTTTACACGTTTACCTGATAAGTTACTTCTGAATCTTCCTTCCTTACCTTTTAATCTTTGAGCTAAAGTCTTAAGAGGTCTTCCACTTCTGTGTCTTGCAGGAGGAACACCACTTGCTTCATTGTCAAAGTAAGTTGTTACGTGGTATTGGAGTAATTTCCAAAGGTCCTCTACAATAAGTTGTGGAGCACCAGCATCCATATTCTCAATCAATCTTTGGTTGATTCTTAAGATATCAACAAGCTTGTGGGTTAAGTCGTCTTCAGATCTTTCACCGGTATCAAGAGTGATTGAAGGCCTTACTGTAACAGGAGGAACAGGCAATACTGTGAGTACCATCCATTCAGGACGTGCAACTTCAGGGTTTACACCTAAAACGTATGCATCTTCATCTGGAATGCGTTGAAGCTTTTCACGTACTTCAGATGCAGTCAAGTCATAATCTTCGGTTAAAGGAGTGCCATCATCATCAGTAATGATGTTTCCTTCTTCATCGTATTGTTTGCGAACTTCAATAATGTCAATAGGTTTGACAATCTTGATGTCTTCCTGTTCGGCACCACAATGAGGGCATACCTCTTTGGTTTTCTTGTCTTTACAGATTTTATAAACATCTTTTACGAGTTCTTCTACGCTTTCACCTGCTTCGTGGAGCTCTTCCATCTTTTCGGTGAACTCTTCGATTTCATCATCATCCAAAAGTACACGTCCACATTCGCTACAGGTAGAACGTAGGATTTTATGAATGTCATCACCAAAACCTACGTGAATAACAGGTCTTGCAAGCTCAATCATACCGAAGTGACCTTGACATTCTCCACCTTTTTCACCGCAGGTACGGCATTTTAAACTAGGATCAATAACACCTAAACGAGAATCCATTAATCCAGATTCAATTGGATATCCATCCTCATCGTAAGTGTCTGGCCTTTCTATTTTAACAACAGACATTTCCCTAATCTGTTCTGGTGACATTAATCCAAAATTAATTCTATCAATTTTTTTAATTATTCCTTTCAAAATATTGGCTCCTTAAAAAATTTATTTTTATTTCAACACCTTATTTCTTAAGCTTTGTCCCCAAGAACTAATTTAGGGAAAATACATAAACTTTTAAGTTCATCTAATAATAATTTGAATGCGTATGAGATTTCAACAGGATAAGTTTCGCTGTCGCCACAAATTGGGCAATACATCTTACGTTTATTCTTATCATATACTGCTAACATTCCACATTCATTACATACAACTGCTTCGTATTTGTCAGATTCGTCTAATAATCTTTCTTTGAGTGCAAGAGCAGCACCGTGTGCAATGAGACAGTCCCTTTCCATTTCTCCAAATCTGAGACCACCTTCACGTGCTCTACCTTCAGTTGGTTGTCTTGTAAGCACTTGTACTGGACCAGTGGAACGTGCGTAAACCTTATCAGTTGTCATGTGGTGTAATTTTTGGTAATATGCAACACCTACAAAAATTTCAGCTTCAATACGTTCACCGGTTACACCATTGTACAATGATTCACATCCTGCTGATTCAAAACCGTTTTCTTTAAGAGCGCTTTTGATTTCACCTTCAACATCATCATTGAATGGAGTACCATCCATACGATGTCCTTCCATACATCCTGCTTTACCAGCTACCATTTCCAATACTTGTCCAACAGACATCCTTGAAGGGATAGCGTGTGGGTTTACGATAATATCAGGTACAACACCATCTTCAGTGAATGGAATGTCATCTTGAGATAAGATAAGACCTACAACCCCTTTCTGACCGTGTCTTGATGCGAATTTATCACCAAATTCAGGTTGTCTTGTGTCTCTTACTCTTATTTTGGTTAATTTGCTTCCTTCGACAGTTTCGGTTAATAGCACTGCATCAACAATACCTTTTTCACCGTGTCTTACAGTTACGGAAGTTTCTCTCCTCTTTTCTGCAACAGTACCGAACTCGTCGATTTCTCCTAAGAATCTTGGAGGGGAAGTCTTACCAATCAATACATCACCAGATTCAACATGGGATTCTGGGTTGACAATACCGTCTTCATCTAAGTTTCTGTAGGATTCTTCACTGCGGTATCCTTTAACTCCTTTTTCTGGAACTTCAAACTTATCTTCTTGTCCACCAGGGTATCTTCTTTCAGATGCTTCGTAAGATCTGAAGAAACTGGATCTTCCCATACCTCTTTCAAGAGAGGATTTGTTGAGAATCATTGCGTCTTCCATGTTATATCCTTCGTAAGACATGAGAGCTACAACCAAGTTCTGACCTGATGGTCGAGAATCATAATTGATAGCATCAATAATTCTTGTTTTTACAATAGGAGTTTGAGGGTGGTGCAATAAGTGTGCACGAGTATCAGTACGTAAAGCATAATTTGATACGTATAAACCTAATGCCTGTTTTGTCATCCCTGCTTCCATAGTGTTCCTTGGAGATGAGTTGTGGTCTGAAAATGGAATAATTCCTGCACAAATACCTAACATAGTGGATGGGTCAATTTCCAAGTGAGTGTGATCTTTATTTAATTGACTTAAATTCATTGCAATGTAGGAATTTTCTTCTTCTTCAGCATCCAAGTATTCTAAAATACCTTTTGCAAATAATTCATCCCATTTCAATTCACCATTTGCAATAGCTTCCATATGTTCATCTCTAAGTGCTGGTTCACCATCATAAACAAGGATTAAAGGTCTTCTTGCCCTACCAGGGTCTGTGAAAATATAGATTTCATGATTGTCATCATAGTAGGTAATGTTCATCTCATTATTAATTTGACCGTTTCTCCTTTTATCACGCATTTCCTTAGTGAATTCTTCAGGATTATCGCAATAACCAGTTAGTTTACCATTAATATAAATTTTAGCCCTTACCATAAAATCCCTCCGATTAGTCTATCATCTCTACATCCATGTCTCTAATGATGTTTACAAGTTTCTGATCTTCTTCATCCTCGAAACCTTCAGAGATTTTACACATTAGAGCTAAATTCTTTACTAATCCACAGTTTGGTCCTTCTGGTGTTTCGTTTGGACAGATCTTACCAAATTGAGTAGGGTGCAAGTCCCTAGCTTCAAAGTGAGGTTGGCTTCTAGTAAGAGGGGATACAACCCTTCTCAAGTGAGAAAGTGTTGCCATGTAACTTACTCTATCTAAAAGCTGGCTTACCCCAGCTCTTCCGCCTACCCAATTACCGGTAGCGATTGCATGCTTGATATTTTCAGTTAAAACATCAGAACGGACAGCTTGTTTAATTGAAAGTTCTTTGCCTCTGGATAAGCTTCTTTCAAGTTGGTAACTCATATCTCTTGTTAATGAAGAGAAAGCTACTCTGAATAAGTCTTCCATTAAGTCACCGGAAACTCTTAATCTCTTATTGGTGTAATGGTCCTTATCGTGAGGTTCTCTTTGACCTTCAATTACTTGAAGCAACATTTCAGTCATTTCCGCTAAGTAAATAGCTTTGTCATAACGTTTATCAGATTCAATTCCCATATGTGGCAATAAGTATCTGTCAATGACATCTTCAGCACGTTTAATTCTGTACTCTTCAGTCATTCCTTTAGCTACTCTATTACCAATGTACTTAATAGCAGCCATTCTTAAGTATTCTTCTCTTTCTTCATTGGTCATTTCTGCCATTAATTCAGAATCCAATTTCAAGTCTTTTTCAGACACTTGAATATCGTCTGCAATGTACATTTGGAAGTTGAAATCATCAGAAATCTTTGTAATGATTTCTTGGTCAGTTGATAATCCTAATGCTCTAAGCAAGATCACTAATGGAATTTCTCCAGGAACATATGGGAAAGAGATTCTTAAGAAAACACCGCTTTTACGTGGTTTTTTGTATTCTAAAGTAATTCTTGCTCTGAAACCACTTTTAATTGAGGTTACAATAGCTTTTGCATGTCTGTCTTCTGGCTCATCAATTCTTTCTAGGATAATTTTGTTAGGAGCGATTTCTTCCATAGTTACAACAGCTCTTTCAGAACCGTTTACAATGAAATAACCTCCAGGGTCTTTAGGGTCTTCCCCTTTTTCCAACAATTCCTTATCAGTAAGTCCATGCAAATGACAAATGCTGGATTTTAACATAAGAGGCAATTCACCAATGTATACTTCTTCCAATTCTTCCTCTTCATCACTGTTGTTGTCATGCAATGCCATTTCCAAGTACATATGAGCAGAATAGTTTAAATTTCTAAGTCTTGCTTCTGTAGGATAAATCATACTTTTAGAACCGTCTGCTTCTTTGGTGAAAGGTTTTTCAATTTTTATTTTACCTGTTCTAAGAGTATAGTTTCCTTTTTCGTTTTCAATAGTGATTGGTTCAGTGATATCAATAATCTTTTGAATACGATTTTCAACAAAATCGTTATAAGATTTAATATGATGGTCTACAATATCATATTTATCAAAAAATGAATCTACTAAACCCCATGTCTTATTTTTCATTTAATATCTCCAAAATAATACAATAAATTAAAATATAGCTTAAAAAAATTATTTTTGATTATTTTCTCCACTTACAAGTCTATATGTTACAAATATACCTGCAGTTTCGCTTTTACGAGTTATTTTTAAAACTTGACCTTCTTCAGCACCAATAGCTTTAGAAACAGGATCATTTACTCTAATCTTTGGAAGTTGACTAATGTCATAACCAACATCTGCAAAAATCTCTTCAATTTCATCATCAGACAAAATTTCGTGCTTAGGAACAGCACTATGGTTTAATATATTAAATGCCAAAATATTCCTCCGATAAAACTTTTAAATTAATATAAATCAATAATT
>JAZNRM010000066.1:0-5366 GCA_045590695.1 Methanobrevibacter sp. | reverse complement strand
TTCATTGCTGGTGTTATCAGAGCTTTAAGATTCGTAGGTTCCGCAGAACCTGGAAAAGTAAATGATATGTCTGATGTTTTAGGAATTTAATTTTTATTATTCAATTCCTTTTTAATAATTTAACTAAAAAATAATTATATTTATCGAGATGATTTAAATGGTAAAAGTAGGTGTACTTGGTGCAACTGGAATGGTAGGTCAAAGATTCATCCAATTGTTGGCTGATCATCCTGATTTTGAAATTGCTGCACTTGCAGCTTCCGGAAGATCTGCAGGCAAAAAATATGAAGACGCTACCACTTGGTATATGAATAGTGAAATGCCTGAATCTGTAAGAGACATTACTGTTATTGAAACTGACCCTGCACAGATGGATAAGGATGTTGAAATAGTGTTCTCTTCACTTCCTGCTGATTTTGCTGCAAAAGTCGAGCCAGAATTTGCGAAGGATTTTGTTGTGGCATCAAATGCTAGTGCGATGAGAATGAAAAAGGACATTCCTTTAGTCATTCCTGAAGTCAATCCACAATTCCTGGACATGATTGAAGCACAACAGAAAAACAACAACTGGGACGGTTTCATCGTAACTAACCCTAACTGTTCAACCATTGCTTTGACCTTAACATTAAAGCCAATCTATGACAATTTCAACATAAACAGAATTTATGTATCAACCATGCAAGCTGTTTCAGGAGCAGGTTATAACGGTGTTCCTTCAATGGCTATTGTAGATAACTTGGTTCCATACATTGGCGGTGAAGAGGAAAAGATGGAAAGTGAAACATTGCATCTTTTAGGTTCACTTGACGGTGGGGAAGTAAAACCAGCAAACTTCTCATTAAGCGCATCCTGTCACAGAGTGCCTGTTATTGATGGTCACACTGAAGCAGTATTCGTAGAGCTTGATGATGAGGTAGACACAGATAAAATCAAAAAGACAATGGCTGACTTTAGAGGACTTCCTCAAGAATTAGGTCTTCATTCCGCTCCAGAACAACCTGTTATCGTAAAAGAAGAAGATGACAGGCCTCAACCAAGAATGGACAGAATGGCTTATGGCGGTATGGCTGCTACTGTAGGTAGAGTCAGAAAAGATCAAGCATTTGATAACAGCTTCAAATATGTTCTTGTAGGACATAATACAATTAGAGGTGCTGCTGGTGCTTCTATTTTGAATGCTGAATTGATTAATAAACAAATACTTTAGTTTTATTAATCATTTTTTTATTTTTTATTTTTCTTCATTTTCATTTTTTTAAAATTATTATTCTTTTTTTCGTTTCTAAAACTGTATTAAAGAAGTAATTAACAAGAAAGAATTGTCACATGTTGGTAAATGACGAGACAATTAAATAGTGTGTAACTCTTGATGAATGAGATATAAATAAAATCTAAGGAGGATTAATAATGAACACATTTAGAATCCATGGGGATAATATTGTTGAATGTGAACGTATAGCTGATATAATTGTATCAACATTAAATCCAGATGATGATGAAGTACGTACATTTCTCATCTCCCCATCGACATTAACTATTGAAATGAAATGCACATTTTCAGGCAATCCTATTCACTGGAGATTAGAACTTCTCCCTGGTTTTAATAAGAACACCAAGAAAAGATGGGAAGAGAATATTTTTGATGCTCTTAAAGAAGCGGGAAGTTTCTTTGATGAAACTCCTGATGCCATAATCTCATACATAAGAGATGGAGAAGAACAAATCATTGTTGGAATAGAATTTTGTTCAGCTTTACAAGCAGGAAATCAAGCATGGCAAAGAAGTGCTAGAGCTTTCTCAACAGGCCGTACAGGGTGTCCCTATTTATATATAGTTGATTTTGTCAAATATGAGCTGGATAACACTACTAGGCAGCGAAAGAGCCTTCGTTTTCCAAATGCAGCGGTTCCTTATAGTTATGTTAATTATTCTAAGACAACAGGAAATTTTGTTGCTCAGTTATATATGAAATCTGAAGAATTTGATAAAACCCGGGATAATGATATAGCGAACTTCGATGAATCTGATTTCGGGGATGACATTCTTGGAATTTATATAGTAAAATTGATGCTGGGGATGGATATCTCTCAAGAAAAAGAAACTATCTTAAAAAAGAATATGAATGTTGTTCAATTTCTTGCAGCGCACTTAGATAGCAACATCAATTTTACTCCAGAAGAATGGACTGATATATACTCTTTGCAGCAGGATGATATTGTTGACTATGCAGTAAAGAAAAACCGTTTCAATTTCCACAAAACCATTACAGCCAAAAGCCATCATGGAGTATCCTCTGATGTAATAAAACTCGTTGATGATCTTAGTATAGGTCTTGCATCCCAAAAACTGCCTTTTGGAATTATTTCAGCGGAAAAAAGGGAAGAATTTGCTAATCGATTATCCCAATTGTATCCTATGGCAGACGATGATATTATCAATGATCTTGCTCGCAACGATAAACATCTGATTGTAGCCATCTTCAAAGGCTTCAAACCACGTGGTGATGACAACCGGCCAGATAGAGGACTTCTCCCTCTTGTTACTATGTTATCCTCCACAGATGTAGATGTGCTAACTTATCTTTATGGTCCTATGATAGAATCAAATTTAAATCTTCTTGACTCAGACCCTATTAAACTTGCAGATAAAAACGGTTTATGGCGCTCCATCCTAGCCCTGAGTAATTATGTCATCCTTGATGTGCCTGTTATTGCAACAAATAAATATGATGCCGAACGAGTTTATGATACATCAAAAATAAAGGAATTTTATACTGCTCGTAAAACAGAGCAACAGTTAAAGAATAGGCCTGCTTTCTCAAGTATTCCTATAACATTTGGAGAAGACGATGTCGATACTGCAATCCATTACTTATTTAGGCACATTCTAGGCAAATATTGTTTTGAAGGATTGTGTAATCCTCCTGGTGGTGATTGGAGTGGGTTTTCTGTTCTTGATGGCACCATTGAAAATCGTTGGCTATCTTTACCACGTGTAAGTGATGATATTAAGGGTAAACGCCCTGATCATATTATTGAGCTATTCGGAGTATTTGATAAACCTTTACTTTTATCGATTGAGTCAAAAGAACGATCTGTTGGCCTAGAGGCTGATGTAGGAACAAAACTAGTTACATACATCAAAAAATTAATGGATTTTGTTCCAAGTGCTAAAAGACATGTTAAACCTTCAATTGGTGAATGGACATGGGGGGATGAACAAATTAATTTTAACAATTTTGAGACAATATCTGCTGCAGCTTACTTAAAAGATTATGCAGAGCCATCTGATGAAGTATTCAAAAAGAATTGTGAAATTCTATTTGTTATGGATCCTATTATGCAGGAGAAAAAAATTGGATGGACGATTGAAATTATCTCATCCACAGATCGTGGTTCAATAGTCAAGCAATTCATAATTGATAAATATAACGCTTCTGGTGATGATCAGTTTTTTATTCATTAATTAATAATTTAGGTAAATAGACTCGAGGACCTTCTCTGTCTCTTTATCTATTACTTTCTTAAAAGTTGAATTTCCTGAAGGAATAAACATGTGTCTCAGGTACAAGTCTCTTGGAATATCAACTGTGTAATCTTTTTTCCCCCTTTTTCCATCAAACGATAAAATCCACTTTATCCCCCTTTGATTAAGATCTTCTAAGTATTCCACGAACCTATCAAAGTTGATAGTTCCAAAATATCTACCTTTGGTGTGAAAATATGGGGGGTCTAAATAAACAATATCTCCAGCCTTTGCTGTTGCTGTTGTTACAGTATAATCCTCTGCATAAAATTCTGTATTTTGTATATGCTGAGACCAATCCATTATTATCTTGTCTAATGTAGTTGGATTTATACCCTTACGAGAATAATGCAGAGAGTTATTAAATTCGCCTTTATTATTAAATCTAATGAGACCATTTACACATGTTCTAGATAGGAACATTAAATCATAAGGGGACTTATCACGATTGAAATCATCACGAATCTCATAGTAAGCAGTATATCCTTCCTCCTGAAGTCTTGTCCATCTATCACGGTATTCTTCTGAAAGCTTCTCTGGATTATCACGTATCTCTTTCCACAAATCAATCAGAGGTTCACAAATATCCCCACATACGCTCTTTTTAGGACTAATTGCATATAGCATCGATCCACCACCAATAAATGGTTCATAATATGTATTATACGATTTTGGAAGAAAAGATTTAATCTTTTCAGACTGAGAGCGTTTACTTCCACTCCACTTAATCACTGGTTTTATCATTTTCTTTATCTCCTTTCAACACTTGGAATAAAGTCAGTTGCTCACTTTCCTTTTCTGTGTGTGATAATCTTTCCTCTGAAATATCACAATACTCTTTTTCAACTTCAAAACCTATATAATGACGTCCTGTCATCTTTGCTGCAACACATTCGCTTCCTGCACCTGCGAATGGAGTCAGCATAATATCCCCAGGTTTAGAAGATAGCTTAATCATTCTTGTTAATACTTTAATAGGTTTCTGAGTAGGATGTTTTCCATATTTAAGTTCTTCTCGTTTCTTATTATTAGAGAGGTCCCATACAGTTCTCATCTGCTTGCCAGGTGATTTTAGCTCATCACCAGGAAATTCTCCATTTTTTGAATATTCATAGTCAAAGTAATATTCCCTTTTTTTGTCTCCAGAATGAACCCAGAGTATAGTCTCATGACTTGCTGTCATGCGTCTACCAGAAAGATTTGGAAATGCATTCTTCTTGTACCAGATTACCTCATTTATAATCTCAATATTTAGCATTTGGCATACAATATTAATGATTCCTATGTTATGATAAGTTCCAAAAATCCACATTGACCCTGTGGGTTTTAGTATTCTCTTGGCCTCAGAAAGCCAAGCTATAGAAAAGCTCAAATAATCATTAAGGGACATATTGTCCCAGTTTTCATTCGTAATATTCCAGTTTCCACCCATTCCTGCTAAAGAAACACTATTATCCCATTTCCAATCTCCACTTTTTGAAAGGTTATAAGGGGGGTCCGCAATAATCAAGTCCACACAATTATCAGGAAGATCCTTCATCCCTTCTATGCAATCATTGTTTGAAATATAATCAAATGGTATAACAACAGGTTCACTTGTCTCTGGTTTTTTCTTCATTGTTTTCCTCCTTATCATTGTCGGAATATATTAGAAAATTTCACCTATTTCAGTATTTAGAACATCACAAATCTTACTTTGGACTGATAAGGTTACTTCCTTATTTTTATTAATTTGGAGTTTAACTTTCCGATATTTCAAAATAATCTATTCCAGAGTCCATTATAATTCCTAATAAAATAATATTAATGTCCAATATATTCATATCATATTCCTTATTTTT
>JAZNRM010000065.1:0-3776 GCA_045590695.1 Methanobrevibacter sp. | reverse complement strand
TAGATTACTCCTACCAAGATTAAAATAAGCATGATAGTACCAATAACCACCAAGAAAGTGGTAATTATCATAGCACCAGTAATACCCATGAATAATTTTGCCTTATTGTCAGGATTTCGTAAAAATTGATGAATTGGGTCTCTTCTCATAATTTCACCATTTTAAAACTTTATTGAATACAATATAATATATCATAAAAGAACTTATTAAATTTTACTTAAAAAACTCATTTTAAAAAAAATAATTTATAAAAATTGAAAAAATAGCCAAGAATAATATAACAGTGTTATAATATCTTCTAAAAAAATTGATAGTCCCGAGCGGAGTCGAACCGCCGTCTCCGGGTCCAAAGCCTAGAAGGATTACCACTACCCCACGGGACTATACAACATATTATAGTATGTTAAACATAATATATAAAGTTAACTAAAATTAGGATTTTTTAAGTTAAATTATTCGTAAAAATAAATCTAAATAGTTTTTAAATATATGAAAATTCGTAGAAAATAGATAAAAAGTAAAATTGGTAAAAAAAGTAAAATAGATAAAAATAGTTTAAAAATTTATAAAATAAAAAAATTGAAAATAATAAAATTAAGATATAAACACAAATTCCATTTCAACAAGTGAAACGTGAATTGCATTTATTCTAAATTTTAATTATTCACTTTGAGCTGCTTTTAATTGAGCTTTTGCTAAAGCTTCTGCTTCGTTTTTCTCGATTGTAGATCTGATCATCTTCATTCTTACGAAGTTTTCTCTTTCCATCTCTTCAAGCTTCATATTAATGGACTTAATAGTAGCTTGGAATCTAGGAATCATAATGTGTTCAAGTGAGTTTACTCTACGTTTAGTAGCTTCAATCTCATCAGCTAAAAGATAAATGGTTTTTTCGATTTCTCCTAATTCAATAATGTATCTTAAAGCAGTTTCGAATTTCTTTGCTGCTTCGTCTAATTGAATTGAAGTGTCGGATAAACCGTATCCTCTGTCAACTAAAGTTCTTGATTCCATTTCCATATCAGCTATAGGTACATTAACACCCATAATACTTCTTGAAGAAATATCTACTTTTACAGATTCTTTAACAGATAAAGCTGCTTTTTGAACAGCTAAGTCACCCATAGTAATTTGAGCTTCAGTAAGTGCTGCGTAAGCTTCGGAAAGATTTGTTTCTGCGTTTTCCCTAGCACCTTTAACTCTATCCAAGATATCAAAGAACTCTTTAATCAAAGCGTCCCTTTTTTGCTTAAGCAAACTGTGACCTTTAACTGCAAGTTTTTCCCTATCTTTAAGAGCCAATAGCTCCATACGGGTTGGGTTAATACCGTCAAGTATTTCTTCTGCCATACTATCCTCCTAAAAGATAATATTTCCACCTAAAAGTTTAAAACTTAAATTCATGATGAATTTAATTAAAATATTAGAATTGAATCTAATAAAACATTAGACTTATTCTGGGTAATATTTTGCAATAAATTCATCTTTTACTCTTTTAAGTTCAGTCTTAGGTAATATGGTTAATAATTTCCAACCAAGATCTAAAGTTTCAACAATACTTCTGTCTTCGTCTTTAGCTTGAGTAATGAACTCATCTTCGAAAGCTTGAGCAAATGCTAAGAAACTTTGGTCCCTTTCAGTAAGAGCGTCTTCCCCTACTACTGCAACTAAGTCTCTTAAGTTACGTCCTTCTGCATAAGCAGAATAGAGTTGGTCAGATACACCACTGTGATCATCACGAGTCTTATCGTCACCGATACCACCACTCATCAAACGAGATAAGGATGGAAGTACGTCTACAGGTGGGTAAATACCTTTCCTGTGGATATCCCTACTGAGTACGATTTGTCCTTCAGTAATATATCCGGTTAAGTCAGGAATTGGGTGAGTAATATCGTCTTGAGGCATGACTAAGATAGGCATCTGAGTAATTGAACCTTCTTTACCTGCAATACGTCCTGCACGTTCGTAAATACCTGCTAAGTCAGTGTACATGTAACCAGGGTAACCTCTACGACCAGGTACTTCGTCCCTTGCTGCGGAAATTTCCCTTAATGCTTCACAGTAGTTGGATAAGTCAGTAAGAATAACCAATACGTGCATACCAAGTTCGAATGCCATGTATTCAGCAGTGGTCAATGCCATTTTAGGAGTAAGGATCCTTTCAATAGCAGGGTCGTCTGCTAAGTTCATGAATACAGTTACTTTTTCCAATGCTCCAGTTCTTTCGAAATCTCTCATAAAGAAGTTTGCTTCTTCGTGAGTAATACCCATAGCAGCGAAAATTACTGCGAAGTCGTCGTCTGAACCTACTACTTTAGCTTGTCTTGCAATTTGAGCAGCTAAATCGTTGTGTGGTAAACCAGAACCTGAAAAGATAGGTAACTTTTGTCCTCTTACGAGGGTGTTCATTCCATCAATAGTGGAAATACCGGTTTGGATAAACTCTGCAGGGAATTCTCTTGATGCAGGGTTCATTGGGTTACCGTTAATATCTAATTCTTTTTCTGGGATGATTTCTGGACCACCGTCAATAGGTTTACCAGTACCGTCGAAGATACGACCCATCATGTCTTTTGAAACACCGATTTTAGCAGTTTCACCAGTAAATCTTACTTTAGTGTTTAAGGTGTTTAAGTCAGTAGTACCTTCGAATACTTGAACAACAGCAACATCGTCTTTAACTTCTAATACTTGTCCTCTTCTGTGTTCACCGGTAGGAGCTTCGATTTCTACGATTTCGTTATAAGCTACACCTTCAACACCTTCTACTACCATCAAAGGACCAGAAACTTCAGAAACTGTTGTATATTCTCTTGTTTTAATATCAGCATTCATTTTTATACCTCAGCACATTGTGTTACAACTTTTTCTTGAATTTCTTTTACTCTTGCTTCAAATTCATCTTCTGGGATGTATTTCATTCTAGCAATTTCCTCTTTAACAGTTAATGCTGCAATTTCTTTTACATCTGCACCACGTTCTACAGCTGCACTTGCTGCTTCGTGGAACTTAAGAATGGTTGCTAACATAGCTGCTTGTTTAGATGGAGAACAGTAAGTGTCTACATCGTCGTATGCGTTTTGTTGCAAGAAGTCTTCTCTTAACATACGGGTGGTTTCGAGTACAACTTGTTCAGAATCAGGTAATGCATCAGGACCTACTAATTGTACAATTTCTTCAAGTTCTGATTCTTTTTGCAAGAGAACCATAGCTTGATCCCTGTTTGCTCTCCATTCTTCTGAAGCGTTTTCTTGCCACCAGTTGGTAATACTTTCTACGTATAATGAGTAACTTTGTAACCAGTTGATGGAAGGGAAGTGACGTTTATCTGCAAGAGATGCATCCAATGCCCAAAATACTTTACAAATACGTAAGGTGTTTTGAGTAACAGGTTCGGATAAGTCCCCACCAGGAGGTGATACAGCACCTACTACAGTTACGGAAGATTCTTTAGGATCTTGACCAAGAGTGATTACTCTTCCAGCTCTTTCGTAGAACTGTGCAAGTCTGGATGCTAAGTATGCTGGGTAACCTTCTTCCCCAGGCATTTCTTCTAATCTTCCTGAAATCTCCCTCATAGCTTCTGCCCATCTGAAAGTTGAGTCTGCCATGAGCGCTACGTCGTAACCTTGGTCACGGAAGTATTCTGCAATAGTAATACCAGTGTATACACATGCTTCACGAGCTGCTACTGGCATGTTGGAAGTGTTTGCAATAAGAACAGTCCTATCCATAATTGGATTTCCAGTTTTTGGGTCAGTAAGGAATGGGAA
>JAZNRM010000064.1:0-2722 GCA_045590695.1 Methanobrevibacter sp. | reverse complement strand
TTCCTGCAGTTACAAAGAACTTTACATCATTGAATTTGCCTTCATTTTGCTTAATGTATGAAATCATAGGATTTGCAGCTTTTCCAGCCCATACAGGAACACCCAAATAGACCAGATCATAATCTGACACATCAAACTTTAAAGGCTCCAAGTCAATTATCTTTTCAGATAAAGCATCCTTTCCGCCACGGGCAAAGCCTATTTTACCACTGTAATTTACTTTTGATACGATTTCTTCAATATCTGCACCAGTTTCACTTGCAATAGCTTCCGCTAATTTTTTTGTAACTTCTGTTCTTGAATAATAAGCAACTAAAATACTCATAATTTCACCATAATTATCTTTTTATTTAATTTTCTAATACTAATATAAAAGTCATATAATAAAAGTGTTTAGTTTCCTAAGTTAATGAATAATTAGAATAATTTATTAATTTCAAAAATAGAAATAAAAATAAGAAATAAAATAAAACAAAAAATTGATTTTATAAAATTTGTAGGAGAATGAAAAATGTTATTTATTTACTACCCAAGATGCAGCACATGCCAAAAGGCTAAAAAATGGTTAGATGAAAATGGATTCGAATATGATGAGCAACATATTGTTGAGGACAATCCAGACTATGACCAATTGAAGGCATTATATGAGAAAAGTGGACTACCTCTCAAGAGGTTCTTCAACACTAGTGGTAAAATTTACAGAGAGATGCAATTAAAAGACAAGTTGCCTGAAATGAGTGAAGAAGAACAATTGAAGATTTTATCTACTGAAGGCATGCTTGTAAAACGTCCAATAATTGAGACTGAAGATAATATAGTGCTTACTGGATTTAGACAAAAAGAGTGGGAAGAGAAATTGAAATAATAAAATTTCTCTACTATTTTTTATTCAATATTATTTTTAGTTTTAAATTTTTCAATTCCTGTTTTTAATGCATTCAATCCCTCAATCAATAAATCTTGAGGACATGCAATATTCATTCTCAAGAAATTATCCCCATTTTGTCCAAATTGAACTCCAGGAGATAAGAATAAACTTACATTTTCTCTTAAGAATTCTGATAAGTCATTTGAAAATCCATCCCCATAATCTCCTCTCTTTAACTGACTGCAATCTAACCATAACAGATATGTTGCATTTGCAGGAACCAATTTAATTTCAGGAATTTCACATTTTAAAAACTCATCAACAATCATCTTATTATCAAAGAGGACTTCTCTCAATTCATTTAGCCAATCTTCACTCTTATAAGCTGCAATAGTGGCATCAATTGAAAAAATGTTAGGGTGATTGAAGCAATCCACTGACAACTGCTTTTCTAAAATCTCATAAATCTCTTTGTTTCGAGTGAAGACTGCAGAACTTTGAAGACCTGCAATGTTAAATGTCTTGCTTGGGGAAATGCATGTAATGCTGTTCTTTGAAAATTCCTCATCTAAAGATGCAAATGGAACATAGCTTAAATCAGGATCAGTCAAATCACAATGAATTTCGTCAGAGACAACAATGACATTGTATTTGTTTGCTAAAATAGCTATCTTTTCAAGGTTTTCCTTATCCCATATTCGTCCGATAGGATTATGAGGATTGCATAAAAGCATCAATTTAGTCTTTGGATTCTTGAATTTCTCTTCCAAATCGTCAAAATCAATTGCATATGCAGTTTCCACATCATTGGAATTAGAATCATAAATCAATGGATTTTCCACAACATTCCTATTATTATCCTCAATCACATAAAAGAAGACATGGTAAACAGGAGTTTGAATTAGAACATTATCTCCAACATCAGTGAAAGCACGAATGATGCTTGTTATTGAAGGCATGACACCAGTTGCAAACAATAATTCCTCTTTTTTCATATTGAGACCATATCTCGTCCACCAATTGATATAGGAATCAAAAATTTCTTCATTGACAAATGAATAGGCATAAACACCATGTTTAGCTTTTCTATTTACTGATTCATAAATGGCTGGAGCTGCATAGAAGTCCATATCTGCAACCCACATAGGATATTCATCATCAAATAGATCCCATTTGAGTGAATTGGTGTTTTTCCTGTCAATTATTGAATCAAAATTGTATTTCATAATGCATCATCCGTTTTAAGAATAAAGATAATTAGTTGACTTGGAACATTAACTAATAAGTTTCATAATGGATTCTGGACTCATCAAATTTATCCATGAATTTATTTTCCCAACCTTCTGCAGGATATCCGAGAGTGATTATGCAAAATGGCTTTAGGTTTTCATCTATTGGAAGACCTACAATCTCACCAATAGCGTTCATTCTTTCCTCTTCAGGTGCTACACCGTTCCAAAGACCTCCTAAACCAAGGTTTACAGCTTCAAGAAGCATATTCTCCGCTGCTGCACTCATATCCTGTTGCCATACCAATTTATAAAATGACCTTTCAATGTTTGCAATCAAAAGAATAGCTACTGGAGCATTTGTTACACGAGGTTTGATCTCTCCGATTTTAGCAAGAGTTTCCTTGTTTTTAATTATCAAGAATTCCCAAGGTTCAGCACCTAATCTGCTTCCAGGAGCTTGCATTCCTGCCCTTAAGATTTTTTCTATCTTTTCATCTTCAACTTCCTTTGCATCATATTCTCTTATACTGCGTCTTGTATTGATAATCTCTTCAAAATCTGCCATTTTATCACTGAAAATAAATTTGTAAATTCTAATAGAATATAATTAGATAATTACTTA
>JAZNRM010000063.1:0-2026 GCA_045590695.1 Methanobrevibacter sp. | reverse complement strand
TAAATTAGTTTTAATGAGTTGTGGATATCTCCACTACTTTTCCTGCATATAGTTCAGTATTGCAAAGATTGCAGAAATTACCAAAATTATGCAGGTAATAACACTATTTTTTTACCTATCTAGTCACTTATATGATTTTATAAAAAAATTTCAATAAATTTAAATTTTTAAAAAACATACTATTATTAAAAATAATAGGGGATAACATGTCTAATTTCAAATTTAAAATCAATAATGTAGGTTCAATCAATCATGCGGATATGGATATAGGAAGAATAAATGTCATAGGCGGTAAGAACTGTACTGGAAAATCCACCACAAGCAATCTATTATACTGTTTCTTAAGAGCCATTTCATCCAAAAATGACTCTACAATAAAGGATCTGCTTGATTCAGAATTTGATATAGTGTCTCCTCAAGAAAACATGGATTATGCCTGCATTTATGGGGATGACTTTTCATACAAAATTGATTTCAAGAACTATGAATTCGAAAAGAAGGGAAATTATGACTTGAACAAGGTCTTTTACTTCGATTCATTCTCACTCTTTGACAATAAGACAGGAGGAACCTATTTCCTTGAGCATGTGAAAAGCTTGGAAAAGGCATTGGAGATAAATGAATTCAATGAGGAAAGAGAGAATTGGGAAGTTGAAAAGCTCATTAAGGAAATCCTTGGTGGAGAAATCAGAAAAGAAAATGGAGAACTCTTCTTTGTAAGGGACAATGGATTCAAAAGCCATATGAAAAACACTTCCTCAGGTGTAAAGCAGGTGGCTATCATTCAAACACTACTCATGAACAATGAATTGGAAGAGAACTCATTCCTGATAATGGACGAACCTGAAGTTAATCTACACCCTGAATGGCAAATCAAGTTTGCAAAGATTCTTGTTCTTTTGGTAAAAGAGCTGGATTTGAGCATTTACATTGCATCTCACAGTCCTTTCTTCATTGAAGCTATTCAACTCTATTCACAATACTATGACTTGATTGATGATAGCTTCTTCTATTTGACTCAAATGGCTGAAGATGGTTTTGATATTGTTGATGTTGATTCAAATAATTTGGAAGAGATCTATAGAAACCTTGGACAGCCTTATGATATTCTTGATGAAATCAAGATGGACTTGATGTTTAAGAAACTGGATGGTGATTAGAATGGATGATATAGAAAAGTTTGACAAGTTTTTATCCAGTTACTCTAAGTACTATCAGACAGTATCAGAGATATCAATGCCATGTCCGATTCACGATAAGGATTGTCCTTCAATTAAACACAAGGAATGTGTAAGCAAAAGCAAGGAACCTCTTGTAAGTAGTGATTTCATGATGTATTCCTTTGACGATATTTGTAGGGATGTGGAAACTATAGACATTTGTAACCTGCCATCTACAGTAGACGGGTTGTATTTGGATAAAAAGAGAAAAGTTCTATATTTCATAGAGTACAAGGGAGTGAAAATAGATAGGAATAGCAAAAGAGGAGAGCTTCAGGATATCTTGTATAATATGAATAAGGACTCAGAATGTTATGACAAGTATTATGAAAGATTGCAATGGGTTTATAACAGTTATGGTGATGAACTTGCATTTAAGCTAAGGTTGAAGCCATTTGAAACCCTTGACTTGGCATTGCCTAATGTCTATAAGGATTATTGCAATAAGAATAGCATTTCTGATGAGGATAAGTTGGATTTAAATGAGTTCCTCTCTAGCATTAAGAAGGTTTATATTGTTGTAGCTGTTTGTGATAAGAGGAATCCAGCTGCAGATAGAGTTGGTTCCTATAGGTTTATCTTAAGAAAGCCATTTGAAAGATTGAGAGATCTTGGATTGTTTGATATGGTTGAGATTATGGATCATAATGAGTTTAAGTTCTTTTTAGAGAGGATTTAGTTTAAGTTTACATTTGCTGTTTTAAAAAAAGATAAAAAAAGATAAAATATTATTAAATAAACATTTTTTAAAAAAAGTAAAAAAAGATAAAATATTATTAAAAAAACATTTTTTAAAAAAGAAAAAA
>JAZNRM010000062.1:0-2755 GCA_045590695.1 Methanobrevibacter sp. | reverse complement strand
AATTTTCTATTAAAAAACTATAAAAAGAGTTTTTTGCTATTTTTATTTAAATTCTAATTTTAAAAAAAGAGGTAATAAAATGAAAAATTAATTTTCATTTTATTTATTTTATTTAAGTACTATTTTTAAATTATTCGACTGTTCTAAGTTCACCAGAGATGATTTTCTCGAGTGTACCGTCTTGTCTTTCAATGATTAAACTACCTTCGTTATTGATTCCAACAACGTATCCTTGGGTAATTTTACCACCGGTTTGGGTAATGTTTACATATTTTCCAATGGTATCTGAAAGATCTCTCCAATCCTTAAGGATGGTTTCTATTTCGCCAGCTTTGTATAAGTCATAAACCTTTTCAAATTCATTCAAGAATATTCCAATAAGTTCATTCTCATCAATGTTGGTAGGCAATTCTTCGGTAAGAGTGGTTGTTCCAGCTCTGATTTCTTCAGAAAAGTCTTCTAATCTGATGTTGCTGTCGATACCTATTCCTACAACAATCCAATCAATTTCGTTGAATGTTGCATTGACTTCAGTTAAAACCCCTGACATTTTGTCGCCATGAATCAAGACGTCATTAGGCCATTTGATTTTAGCGTCGAGACCTAAGGATCTGATGGATTTAGCTATTGCAACACCAGTTGCCAATGTAATCAAACCGATTCTTGCAGTAGGGACTTTAGGCCTTAAGATCATTGACATCCATACTCCACCATCTGGAGCTTCCCATTTCTTGCCTGATCTTCCTCTGGCCTTTGTTTGAATTTCAGAAATTAATACTGTACCTTCGTCAGCACTGTGGTTAGCTAAGAATTTAGCTATTGAATTGGTGGAAAATACTTTTCTAAAACAAAGGATTTCCTTACCCATATACTCGGTTTCTAAGTTTGGAAGGATTTTTTCTTTTGTAATGTGTTCAGTTTTCCCAAATCCTAATTCCTTAATTGATTGTTCAATAGTTTCATCATTGATTGAGTCAAGCTTTGCAGCATCCTCATCAGAAATTACCTCATGACTAAGTAAGAGCTTTATCATTTCTTTTTTCATAATCATCACTCAGTATAGTAGTTGTAAAAATTATAAATTTAATTATTTTTTATTTTTAAGTTGTTGTGCTTGAGCAGCATTGAAGTAGGTTCCAACTGCTCCAGAGATTGCAGCTATTTTCTTTCCAGGCATAAATGTAGATTTCATACGATTTACCCTTTCTAAATCTTCTGCAGTAACTTTTTCCATTTCAGCATCAATCCATTTCTTATGCTCATCCACAAAGTGGGTGTGCAAGTCACCTGCAAGGAATGATTCATTTCTGAGTATTGCCTTATGGAATGGAATAGTTGTTTTTACACCTAAGATAATGTATTCGCTTAATGCTCTTTTCATTCTATTGATTGCGTCGTTTCTTGTACGGCCACTTGTGACCAATTTGGAAATCATTGAGTCATAGAAAGTTGGAATGGTATAATTCATGTAGACTCCACTGTCTAAACGTACACCAGGTCCACCAGGGGATCTGTAACCTGTAATCTTACCAGGGTTTGGTGCAAAGTCAGCAAGTGGGTTTTCAGCGTTGATACGACATTCGATGGCATGTCCTGTTATCTGAATGTCATTTTGGCTGTATTCCAATTCTTCACCGCAAGCGATTTTGATTTGCTCTTTGATTAAATCAGTATTAGTAACGATTTCAGTGATTGGGTGTTCCACTTGAATACGTGTGTTCATTTCAAGGAAGTAATAATCTCCATTCTCATACAGGAATTCTACAGTTCCTGCACTGTTGTATCCAATGGATTCTGCAGCTTTAACTGCACTTTCACCCATTCTTTCTCTTAATTCTTCAGTCATGATTGGGGAAGGAGCCTCTTCCAAGAGCTTTTGATGTCTTCTTTGGATGGAACATTCCCTGTCTCCTACATGGATGGTGTTTCCATGCTCATCAGCTAAAACCTGGAATTCGATATGTCTTGGCTTTTCAAGGTATTTTTCAATGAATACGGTTGCATCTCCAAAGTTTTTCAAAGCTACTGATTGGGTTGCTTCAAGTGCACGTACAAGTTCATCCTCTTCATAAACTGCACGCATACCTATTCCCCCACCACCTGCAGACGCTTTGATGATTACAGGATATCCGATTGCTTCAGCAATTTCCTTTGCCTCTTCAACATCGGTAATTCCATCAGGAGTACCTTCTATAACAGGAACACCTGCATCTTTCATTATTTGTTTGGAAGTGATTTTATCTCCCATTTTTTCAATATGCTCTCCTTTAGGGCCAATCAGTTTGATTCCATTCTTTTCACATTGTCTTCCAAGTTCAGGATTTTCTGCTAAGAATCCATATCCTGGGTGGATTGCATCTGCACCAGTATCAATTGCAGCATTTATGATCTTTTCAATGTTCAAATAAGACTGGCTTGGAGAAGGGTTTCCTAAAGGAATGCTTTCATCTGCGTAATTAGTATAAAGAGAAGTTTTATCAGCATCTGAGTATACTGCTACACTTTTCATGTCCAATTCACGACATGCTCTCATAACACGTATAGCAATTTCTCCCCTATTTGCAATAAGTACTTTTTCAAACATGTTATACCTCTTTTTTTTCATTTGAATTATCTTAAAAACTTATGATAAAAAAATATTATGATAAATATATGATATTATTTATCATTCAATATAATATTATATATGTTTATATTAATATTAAATTTTATCATTATTTCTATCATTTGCTGCTGATAAAAAAATAAATATAAA
>JAZNRM010000061.1:0-5276 GCA_045590695.1 Methanobrevibacter sp. | reverse complement strand
TGAATCCAGTTGAATACTAATGAAGAATAATTATTCTTCATTAGTATTCAACTGGATTCAAATATCCGGAAATTCCGTATACTATTAATGCAATTCCTAATATTATGGTAATTAATACAGGATTATTAGCAGCAAATACAGCTATGAATAAAGAAACTATTCCTAATACTAAAGTGATAAAGGAAACTGTTCTGCTAGAGCCTACTCCATTAAGCAATCCTACTATAGCAACTACGATTAACATGAATGCTATGATATAGAATTGTAATCCTACTAAGAAGGAGACTGCATTGGTTCCAAATATAAATGCTAATCCTAAAATAATCATCACAACACCAAATATTGCTGCAACAGATGAAAAAGCACCGGAAATTTCTTTTGAAATTATTCCGGTATAAGCTAAAAATAAACCGAATATCAATACGCTAGCGCCAATAAGGATAGAAATTAAATTAGCGCTGAATATTGGGAAAATAATAAATATTAAACCAATAATTATTGCAATAATTGATAAAATCTTATTTGATTCCATAGTTACACCTCATTAAATTTTAATTGTTATAATCTATTTATAATTATGCATATAAATTTTTCAGTAATTTAAGTAAAATTACTCAAATCATTATTCTTTTGCTTCAATGACTGTTTTTCCACCCATATAAGGTACCAAGACTTCAGGGACTTTAATGCTACCGTCAGCTTGTTGGTAGTTTTCCAAAATACAACAAATGGTTCTTTCAGTTGCAATAGCTGTACTGTTTAAGGTATGCAATATTTGAGCATCTCCGGAACCTGCTCTACCATATCTGGTTTTGGTTTTTCTTGCTTGATAATCCTTACAGTTGGTACAGCTTACCAATTCCCTAAATGCTCCGGATCCTGGGAACCAAGCTTCAAGGTCGTATTTGATAGCTGCATTGTCATTTAAAGCTGAAGATACAATAGCTATGATTTGATATGGGAGACCTAACTTTTGATAGATTCTTTCAGTTACTTCCATCAAATGGTCATGTTGGTTTCTTGAATCTTCAGGTGTGGAGTAAATGAACTGTTCAATCTTTTCGAATTGGTGAACTCTGAAAATACCTAAAGTGTCTTTTCCATGAGACCCTGCCTCTTTTCTAAAACAGGTTGAAAGCGCACAGTATCTAAGTGGCAAGTCTTCAGGATTGATGATTTCATTTCTGTGAAGAGCTGCCAAGGTCTGTTCAGCAGTTGCAATCAAGTACATGTCCTCATTTTCAACCTTGTACAATGTTTCTTCAAACTCGCCAAGCTCAGAGGTTTCAGCTGCAACTTCCCCTTTTACAAAGAAAGGAGTTTGCATAGGAATGTAACCTTCAGCCTCAAGCTCTGAAAGTGCAAATTGAATCAAAGCCAAGTTCAAGTGTAGAATATCTCTTTTCAAGTAGTAGAATCTTGCACCTGAAACGCTTGCTGCAGTTTCAAGGTCTGCTCCATCAATCTTATTGATCAAATCAACATGATTCAACAATTCAAAGTCATGCTCTGGGATTTCACCATAGGTTCTTACAACTACATTGTCATCTTCAGTATCGGAAACTGGAACATCTTCGTCAATGATGTTTCCTACTTTATATCTATAATCATCTCTTAATTGAAGGTATTCTGCATTTTTAGCGCTTAACTCTTTGATTTCATTAGTGACTTCCTTAGATTTTGCAATTACTTCCTCAATATTGCCATCTTTTTTAGCTTGTTTGAATGATTTGGATAATTTGTTTTTTTCAGCTCTTAAAGAGTTTAATCTTCTTTCACCTTCTCTCCACAAGGTGTCGTATTCAATAACTTTCTCTGCATTTTCTGTGCTTCTGAATCTTTTCTTTTCAGAGTCAAATATCAATTCAGGATTTTCTCTGAATAATTTTATGTCTAACAATTTTTATTCTCCTTTAAAATGAATAATGAATTAAGTAATTATAATTTCAGTAATTTATAAAAAATCTATAAAATTTTTATTATTAAATAATATATTTTTCTTATTTATTAATTATTTGGATTAATATTTGGATTAATATTGGATAATTTTTGAATAAAATGAAACTATTTCATCTCATTTATTAAAATGGAATATCGTGATTCCGCTTTTAAAATCGGATCTTTAGAAATGTTGTTATGGCTTGATATTCTTATTGGTTTGAAGTCTTTTGAGTCCAGGTTCTCCCTTTCTAAAACCTCTTTCTCTAAATAATCAGGATAAACCAAATAATCAAAATCTGATATTGAATCATTTCCATTATCCTCATCATTTCCATTTTTATCATATGTGAAATCAATCACATCCGCTCCAATGTCTGAAACCACATCCTTCAAGAACTCAGAATATACTTTCACTTTTTTATCCTCTTTGGACTTTCTTATTTCATTAAACTCCTCTTCATCCAAAAGGGCATATTTAATATCATTTCCATAATAATTAAAAATAGCTTTTATCTCCTCATCACCAATAGCTTTTTCAATTAAACCCTTTTCAAAAAGAAAATCGGATACTGTTTTAATGCTTTCCCTAATCTGGCTGAAGGTATTTAATTTAATGGCCAATGAATCCATTTTCACCTTGCTTTCAGAAAGCAAAATGGCAAAATCAGCCACCTCCTCATCAGGGAATTTATTCACTTTAAATTCCTTAAGTCCTGCCCATTCCACTATTTGCCTGCACATTGGAGTTGTAACAACAATCATAATATTCCTCATAAAAATATCTTAAAAAAATATTACTTATTAAGTATTATATATTACAAAATATAAAAGTTATATCATAAATGAGATTAATTACACAAGCATAGAGGCCAAAAAGTGAAAGTGAGTTTAAGTTTTGAAAAAGGTTCCTCAAAAGACCTTTCAATAATGGTTGATGCATTAAGGGCAAGTAGTACAATTACAGTTGCTCTTGATAAATTCAAGGAAATTTATCCTGTATATACACCAGAAGAAGCAATGAAAATAGCTGAAAGGAAAAATGCTGTTTTGGCAGGTGAGAGAACCGGAAGAACAATTGAAGGTTTTGAACTTGGAAACTCACCAGGCGAAATGAAGGAATATGATGGGGATGAGGATTCCTTGGTTCTTACAACAACCAATGGCGTTAGAACTTTGGAGAATATGGAATCTGAAATCATTTTAATCGGATCATTCATCAATGCAAAGGCTTGTGCAAATGCAGCATGCAAGCTTGCAAGAGAACATATTGAAGTCGTTATGGGAGGATTCGAAAGAACCTTTGCAATAGAGGACTTTTTAGCTGCTGGTGAAATATTGTTCTGGATTCAAAAGGAATTGAATGAGCGGGAAAAACTGAATATCGATGATATAGATTATTTTAAAGAGGAAACCGGTATAACAGAATTTGCCCTTTCAGCAATTATGGCAAGCAGAGACAAGGAAAAAGTTGAAAAGGTCTCAATCAAATCTAAATCAGGACGTCGTCTTGCATATTTGGGATATGAAGATGATGTTAATCTATGCGTCAAGGAAAACATCAGTGAAAATGTTGGAATCTATAAAGATGGAAAAATCACATTGTACAATGAATAGATTGCAATCGGACTGTCAAAAAGTTTATAAGTGTAATTGATATAATTAATATAAGAATTAAATATTAATAGTTAACTAATATTTAAATTAATTAAAATAAAATTCACAAATAAATGAAACATTTTAAGAAGGATATCTGATGATTAGAGAATGTTTAAAGATTATAGGAACTGCACATGTGTCTCAAAATAGTGCTGATGAAGTAAGGGCAGCTATTTTAGAGGAACAACCTGATGTAGTGGCTATTGAATTGGATAGAGGACGATACCAAAGGTTAATGAATGAGAGAAACGGTATCGTGGAAGATGACTCAATCCATATAACTAAAATCATTAAGGAAAACAAGGTAGGTGTTTTCCTAGTTACAACAATTCTTTCCTATATGCAAAACAAAATCGGTGAAGATGTAGACATCAAGCCAGGATCTGAAATGGTCGCTGCAATTGAAGCATCAGAAGAGATCGGTTGCAGAATTGCCTTGATTGACAGAGACATTAATGTCACATTGCAAAGGGTATTGAACAATATGACCACTTGGGAAAAGCTTAAGTTCATATATGGAATTGTAGCCTCAGTGTTCTCATCAGATGAAGAGGAATTGAACATTGAAGAGCTTAAAGAGCAATCCAACATTGACCAAGCTATGGAATACTTCAAGGAAATCTCACCTGGAGCATACACTGCACTTGTTAAGGAAAGGGATGCATACCTTGCAAAAGGAATATTAGGCATTCCAGAAGATAAGGTAATAGCTGTCGTAGGTGCAGGGCATAGGGAAGGAATAATCGATTATCTTGACAACCCTGAAACACTTCCAAGTTACAGAGAGCTAAATGATATGGATAAGAAAGGGGGAATCCCTTGGATTAAGATCATTTTGGCTTTAATTCCTATTTCATTTGTTGTGATATTTTTTCTTGCTTGGATGAATGGAATCCATATAGAGGGGGACATTGTACAATTTGTTGTAATCAGTATGATAATGGGTTTTATAGGTTCAATTGTATCTGGATCTAAAATCCAATCTGCAATTATTGGAGGATTGGTTGCTCCACTTACCATAATTCACCCACTGCTTGCTGCAGGATGGTTCTCAGGACTTGCAGAAGCTAAATTCAGAAGGGTTAGAAAACAGGACATTAACAATTTAGGAAAAATAGAAAGCTTTAGAGACTTATGGAATAACAATATCATCAGAATCTTGCTTGTAGTTGTTGGAACAAACCTTGGAGTGAGCATTGCAACTCTAATAATCTTGCCTTCACAAGTGTTTATTCCACTTTTCATGAAGATTTTTGGAGGTTAAAATATGTACTTGATATTCAGATGCGACTGTGGAAGAGTTTTATATGCTAAAAAAGGAGTTGCTACAAGAAAATGCACTTGTGGAAAAACAATTAAAGTGAAAAGTCGCAGAATCCTTCAAAGAGTGGAAACTGCAGAGGATGCAACATATGCTGTTCAAAAGATGCAAGAGGAAATCTATGGAGGATCCATGTTCAGCACTGCAGATGAATTTAAACAGAATAAGTTCCTCAATCAAATTGATAGGAAAATGAAAGAATTATAATCAAATTTTATCCACATAATAATTTTAAAAATCATTAAATTATTACCAAAATTATGTAAAATATAACAAAATTATTAACAAATTATAAAAATAATGCAATTCAAATGCTAAAAAAACATTAAATTTATAAATAGAATTAATAAATATCATA
>JAZNRM010000060.1:0-4156 GCA_045590695.1 Methanobrevibacter sp. | reverse complement strand
CTATTAAATTTATATTCATAATATTTTATATACTTTAAGAAAAATTAATCGGATTAAGGAGTTTTTATAAAGAATTTCATTGAAAAACTTAATAAATTTTATAAAAAATAAAAAATAAACTAAAATTAAGCAATGCTTTTAATAATTCAAAAAGTGATTGAAAATGAAAAACTGGAAAATTATTGGAGCAATATTGATTATCTTGCTTGCAGTGGTGGCTGTAAGCGGTTGCATTGGAGACGGATCAGATTCTGATTCAGGAACACTTAATGTTGATGATATCGATATTGCTGAAGATGGCACTTACGACTCTAAAGAGGAAGTTGCAGCCTATATAAGTACATATCACAAGCTTCCATCAAATTATATCACTAAAGGAGAGGCAAAAGCTCTTGGATGGCATGGTGGAAGCATTGAAAAGTATGCTCCTGGAAAATGCATTGGAGGGGACATCTTTACAAACCGCCAATCAATCTTGCCTATAACCCACGAGTATAAGGAATGTGATATTGACACTTTAGGTGCATCAAGCAGAGGACCTAAAAGAATAGTCTATTCCACTGATGACTTTGAAGTCTACTATACTGGAGACCATTATGCAAGCTTTGAACACTTAACTTAAATCGTAAGCTGCAAGGAATTGTTAATTTGATACTATGACAAATAAACTGATTGAAAAGAGAAGACTTGGAAAAAAACTAAGAAAGATGATAGATAACATGAATGAAATAGTCTTGTATGGGGAAGAGATGAAAGAGAATCCCCATGAATACATTAAGGAAAAACTGGATTTCCCAGAGTATTACGGTGAAAATCTTGATGCATTATACGATTGTCTTTGCGAATTGCCTAATCTAATAATCATCATTAAGGACAGCTCAATTCTTGAAGAAGATCTAATAGCTACTTTTAAGGATGCATCAGTTGAAAACCCTGATTTGAAATTAATTTTAGATTAATCCCCATTAATCTAAATTCTTTTTTTATTTTTTAATTCAATTTTTTAATCAATAATATAATTTTAGCTTCAAAATAGCTTTATTTGAAATCACGATTATTACTAATAATTAAATAATATAAAGAATAAAGTTAAAATATTATTGTGTATATAATATTTATCAATAAATTATTTTTAAAACAAAAACTGGTGAAAATATGAGAGTTTTACTTATTCACTCTGATTATATAAAATATCAAGTAAAAAACAAAACTCCAGTAGCTGAAGAAATCGAAGAAGCTCAAAAAAATGGAGCTTTTGATGAAGCTTTGGTTGTTTTCTCATCAATTGAAAAAGAGGATGAAGAAAACCCAAACGCTATTGTCAAGAATTTAGTTGCTGAAGTAATAAAAACCAATGAAGAAGTCAATGCAGAAAAAATCGTCTTATACCCATATGCTCACCTTTCTTCATCCCTTGGTGCACCTAAAGTAGCTGTGCAAATATTGAAAGATGCTGAGGAAGCACTTAAAGCAGAGGGATTGGATGTATTTAGAGTACCATTCGGTTGGTATAAGGCATTTGAAATTTCTTGTAAAGGACACCCATTATCTGAACTTTCAAGAACCATCACTGCAGATGTCGAAGAAGAGGAAGAAAAGGAAGAGAAAAAGCCATCCACCTGGTTAATCTTTAAGGATGGAGAAACCTTTGACCCTAAGGAATACAATTACGAAAGCGAAGATTTGAAAAAGCTTGTTGCATATGAACTTGGAGAAGGTGCTTCAGACGAAGGAGAACCTCCACATGTAAAAATCATGCGAGAAAAGGAATTATGTGACTATGAACTTGCTTCAGATATCGGTAACCTCAAATGGTATCCTAAAGGTAGATTAGTCCGTGATTTATTAGCTGATTACGTTTACAACTTTGTAGTTGACTTAGGTGCAATGCCTATCGAAACTCCAATCTTCTATGACCTTGCAAATGATGCAATCAGGGAACATGCAGCAAAATTCGGTGAAAGACAATACAAAACCGCAACCAAAAAAGACTTAATGCTTAGATTTGCATGCTGTTTCGGTGCATTCAGAGTTCTTGGCGGATCTTTCCTCACTTGGAAAAACTTGCCTGCTAAGGTTTACGAATTATCCACTTACAGTTTCAGATTCGAGAAAAGAGGAGAAGTTGTAGGTCTTAAGAGACTCAGAGCATTCACCATGCCAGATATGCACAGTTTCTGTGCTGACATGCCTCAAGCACTTGACGAGTTTGATGCTCAAGTTGACATGTGTGTTCAAACCGGTGTAGACCTTGACGTTAACTACGAAGCAATCTTCAGAGCAACCGAAGACTTCTACGAAGAGCATAAGGACTGGATGGAAGCAACCGCTAAAAGAATCGGCAAGCCATTATTACTCGAAATCTTGCCTGAAAGAAAACATTACTGGTCCTGTAAAATCGACTTTGCAGCTATTGACTACTTAGGAAGACCTATTGAAAACCCTACCGTGCAAATAGATGTGGAAAGTGGTAGAAGATTCAACATCGAGTATGTGGATGAGAACGAAGATCCTCAAAACCCAATCATCTTACACTGTTCACCTACCGGTAGTGTAGAAAGAGTTATCTGCAGCTTACTTGAAAACACTGCAAAAGAAGATGGAAAAGCTCCAATGTTACCAATTTGGTTAAGTCCATCTCAAGTCAGGATCTTGCCAATCGGTGAAAAACACTTAGACTATGCTAATGAATTAGCTGACAAGATTGCAGCTGAAAACATTCGTGTAGATGTTGACAACAGTGACGACAGAGTAGGTAAGAAAATCAGAAACGCTTCTAAAGAATGGATCCCTTACATCGTTGTGATTGGTGACAAGGAAATTGAAACCGACAATTACAATGTGACTGTAAGAAAAACTGGTGAGAAAGTTGACATGACTGCAGATGAACTTATCGCATCAGTTAAGGAAGAAACTGAAGGAATGCCATTTAGAAGACTTCCTTTACCAAGAAACGTTGCTGAACGAATTAATTTCAAATAAGTTGATTAAATCAACTTATAATTTCTTTTTTTTTTTTAACAGTTTTTTATTTGTTCGTATAGGAACTAATTTATTTTTTCATTATTGCTCTTTTTAAATATTAAATTGATTAACAATCCTATATTTAAATATTAAATTGAATAAATAGTAATATGAACAATTATTATTGAACAATTTATTCAGGAAATTTTTATTAAAATGGATTGTTTTAATTTTTTTTGGAGGGGCTTAAGATTAACATTAAGAGAATTTTTATGGTTTTAGCTGTTTTGCTTATTTCATTTTTGATGATTAGCTCAGTTAGTGCAGGTTGGTTTGATTTTTTAGGTGATAACTCTGAGGCCGAAAATAATGAGACCAATTTCGTTGTTGGATATTTTGTTGAATTCCCGCCATTCGAATATACAGATGATAACGGCGAAGTGACCGGTTTCGATTTAGACTTAGCCCAAGAAGTCTGTGACAGAAACAATTGGACATTGGTAAAGCATAAGATAATCGATTGGGACTCTAAAGAAGCAGAACTTGATTCTGGTGCTATAGACTGTATTTGGAGCGGATTTACAATAAATGGAAGAGAAGATGATTACGCTTGGAGTGAACCATATTTCAACAATTCCCAAGTATTCGTTGTAAAAGCGGATTCCAACATTTCTTCAGTAGAAGACTTGGAAGGAAAAGATATAGATGTTGAAATGGGAAGCAGCGCTATTACAGCTCTTGAAAACAATAAAGACTTAAAAGACGATTTTGCAAATATCTATGAAATAACCGAATATGATACATCATTTATGGATTTGGAATCTGGAACCTGTGATGCTGTTCTTGGCGATTGTTATGTCATGAAATACATAATCAATACAAAATATGATGAGGAAGATTATAGAATCTTAGAAACTCCTTTATCCCTTGAACAGTATGGTGTTGGATTCTCAAAGAACAATACTGAATTGAGAGATCAAGTTCAAAAGACCTTAAATGAAATGTATGGAGATGGGACTATCGATAAGATAGCTCAAAAATACAAAGATTATGGAGTCCCTGAAGGGGTAATCTATCCATAATTCTTTTTCTTTTTTTAAACCAAACCCTTATTTTTTACAAAACATTTTTTCTTTTTTAATTTATTTTTAGACTTATCTTTAGATTTATTTTTTAGAATTGATTTTTAAAA
>JAZNRM010000059.1:0-3725 GCA_045590695.1 Methanobrevibacter sp. | reverse complement strand
AAAAAAGAAAAATTTTAATAAGAAATATTAATTGAATTTAAATTGGAATATTATATAAAATTCTTTTTTATTATATTTAAGTTATAAAAACTAATATAAACATTAAATTATAAATATAAAAAATAAAATTAACTATTGTTTTAATGATTTATTTTAATGATTTTGAGGAATAAAAATGAATTTGGATTTAAAAGAAATGATCTTGATTTTCCTTAGAGGATTATTCATGGGTTCTGCAGATATTGTTCCTGGAGTTTCAGGAGGAACAATCGCTTTAATTACAGGAATATATGAACGTTTGATTAATGCTATAAGCCGCATAAAATTCAGCTTCTTAAAGCCACTGCTTAAAGCTGATTTTGGTGGTTTTAAAGATAAATTAATCGAAGAAATAGACTTTGAATTGTTCATTCCATTGATTTTAGGTATTGGAATAGCATTTATTACTCTTGCAAAAGTTATTAGCTATTTGCTTGATACTCAAACTGCATATACATTTTCATTCTTTTTAGGATTAATTCTCGCTTCTGCATATATTCTATACACAAAACTTGAAAATATCAACATAAAACTAATCCTCATTACAGTTATTGGAATAATTCTCTCTTATATTTTTGTAGGATTAAATCCAATTGCAGCTAACCATAGTTTAATTGTAATATTCATATCTGGACTTATTGCAATATGTGCAATGATATTGCCAGGAATCTCCGGATCATTCTTATTATTGCTCCTAGGACAGTATCAATACATGCTAAATGCTTTAAATTCCAGAAATCTAATAGAGATTTTCATCTTTGTTATAGGGGCAGCTATAGGAATTTTAGGATTTTCAAAGCTCTTGAATTACTTGCTTGAAAAATATGAATCTGCTACAATGGCATTTTTAATAGGTATAATGGTTGGAACATTGAGATTGCCTATTATGAAAATAACATCTACAATTCAAGGATCTTGGATTCCATGCATTATTTTAGCTTTAATTGCCTTTGTACTAATCATTGTATTGGAGAAAAAATTCAAAAAAGAAGAATAATTTAAAATAAATAAAAAAAATTAATTATACATAATTTTCTACTTTTGGTGAAAAAATGGGCTTATTTGACTTCATAAAAAAAGATAATAAAGATAAGAAGGAAAAAAAGAATAAAAAAGATGAGAAATCTATCGATTTTGATTCAATAGACAATATAAGCTCAGAAGACTTAAAACTAGCTAAAGAAAAACGTCTTAAAAATGATATACGTACTGAAGGGGAAATATTGAAAGATGAAACCTTTAGAAATATCGCAATGAACCATAGCAACAGAAACAACAGAATTGCTGCAGTTATGGAAATGAAATCTCAAGATGTTTTGGAAGATTTGGCTATGGACAATAAGGACAGGTATGTAAGAACCATCTCTACTTCAAGAATCACTGATCCAAATATCCTAAAGGAATTGGCATACAATGCAAAGTACAGTGATGTGAGACAAATAGCATTTGACAGATTAGGCATGACAGAAAATGTCTTTGCAGAGATTGCTAAATTTGATAAAAAAGGAAAAAACAGGTTATCTGCTGTTCGTGAAATAAAAGATGAACTCATTCTGATGGATGTATGCCTCAATGCAAAGGACCAGAAAGTTAGAATGACTGCTATTGAAGGCATTGAAAACAACCAGATATTAACTGAAATATTAATAAATTCATCTGACAATAAAATATTCAATACAATTATCAATAAGGAAAGCTTTTCTGATGAAGAAATCTTATCAGAAATAGCAAGAAGCAATGAATATGACAAGTTCATTAGGGTTGAAGCATTGAATAAGCTTGATAAAGATCAAAGCATTGAAACAATAAAAGATATTGCATTCAACGAAATGGATGAGCATGTATGTTCTGCAGCAATAGAAAAATTGGATTCAGAAGATGATTTGATTGAAATTGCATTAAATTCAAGCTATTCATCATCAAGACTAAAAGCTACTGAAAAAATCAAAGATGAAAATATATTGAAAGAGATTGCATTGAATGATGAAGACAAGTTTGTTAGAATCGAAGCACTAAAAGATATTAAAAATGAGAATATTATTAAAGAGATATACCTTCAAGAGAAAGATAACTTCGTAAGAAGTGAAGCTATTAAAAATATTGATTCTTTGGTTAATTTAATTGATATTAGTATTAAAGAAGATGATTTAATTGTAGCTAAAAATGCTTTAAATAAAGTCATAAGCAATAAGGAAAATTATATTGAAAATGAAGATTCATATGATTATGAAAATCTATTAAAGAATGTTGCAATTGAATCAAAAAATGAGGAAATCAGCAAATTAGCTATCACTAATATTGAAAATGAGGATCTTTTGATTGAAATCAGTGAAGAATCAATATATCATGACAGCCAACTTGAAGCAGTATCAAAAATCAAATCTGAAAATGTATTGGCAGAAATCGTTAAAGGCAATAAGGATTCCAATATCAGATTAAATGCAATTAGAAGAATTAAGGATAAAAAACTTTTAGAGGATATTTCAATCAATGGAAAGTACAATGATGCACGTATTGAAGCTATTTCCAAAATAAAGAACCAAGAGATATTGGTTGATTTGGCATACAATGATGAGGATTCAAAGATTCGTGAATCTGCCTGCAAAAACATTCAAACTGTATCTGTTTTAGATGATATAGCAATTAAGGATGAAGATAAATATGTGCGAGAAGTTGCTGAAAATAGATCTAAATTGCTTAAAAAATAGAAATTTTAAAAAAATAGTATAAAAATAGATAAAAATTAAAAAAACTTATTTTAAAAAAATAAAAAATTTAGTAAATAATAGATAACTATTATTTACTTGCATTCTCTTCAACTAACTCTTTTGCATGAGCAGTTATATTCTCGCTTAAGACTTCTTTTAAGAAATCTCCTGTGTAAGTGCCTGATTCAGCAATCTCTTCAGGAGTTCCAGTAGCGATGACTTCACCACCGCCATCTCCACCTTCAGGACCTAAATCAATGATATAATCTGCTGTTTTAATAACATCCAAGTTATGCTCAATAACTACAACAGAGTTACCTGCATCAGTTAATCTGTTTAAAACATTCAATAACTTCTTGATATCATCAAAGTGAAGACCTGTAGTAGGCTCATCCAATATGTATAATGTTTGACCAGTACTGGATTTTGAAAGCTCCTTAGCTAATTTCACTCTTTGAGCTTCACCACCAGAAAGGGTTGTAGCAGGCTGTCCAAGCTTAATGTAACCTAAACCGACATCATACAATGTCTGAAGCTTTTTAGCAATTCTTGGCACATTTTCAAAGAATGCCAATGCCTCTTCCACAGTCATTTCCAATACTTCATAGATATTCTTTCCCTTATAACGAATATCCAATGTCTCATCATTGTATCTTTTACCTTTACAGACTTCACAAGGAACATAAACATCAGATAGGAAGTGCATTTCAATCTGTATGATACCGTCACCATAACATGATTCACATCTTCCACCCTTTACGTTAAAACTGAATCTTCCAGGCTTATAGCCTCTTGCCTTAGATTCTGGAGTGTCTGCAAACAATTCTCTGATTGGAGTGAAAACCCCTACATATGTAGCAGGATTTGATCTAGGTGTCCTTCCAATAGGTGTCTGATCGATTCTAATGATTTTATCAATGTTATTGATTCCTTCTATATAGTCATGCTTTCCAGGATGCATGTATTTCTTGTTGATGA
>JAZNRM010000058.1:0-7110 GCA_045590695.1 Methanobrevibacter sp. | reverse complement strand
GGAAACTTTATTTTAATGAATTAATATATAATTAATTATTAGTATAAATTAGATAATTTTAATTTTTTTAAATTAATCTCGAGATTTTAATTTATTCTAATTTTCGATATTTAAATATTTAAATGGTGAAAAAATGGAAATTAACGGTGTAGAAATTAAAGATACTTACGCAGAAGGTTTCGGAATTAAAGTAACTAGAATTTTAGTAACTGCAGCTACTCCAAGATTAGCAAAAATTGCAGCAACTGAAGCAACTGGTTACGGAACTTCTGTAATCGGATGTCCTGCTGAAGCAGGTATTGACTGTTTTGTACCAGCTGAATGTACTCCTGACGGAAGACCTGGTTACGCAATCATGATCTGTCAAGGTGGTAAAAAAGCACTCGACCACGAATTAATGGAAAGAATCGGTATGTGTGTTTTAACCGCTCCTACTGCAGCTGCATTCAACTTACTTGAATCTGAAGAAACCTTGAAAACCGGTAACAAGCTCAAATTCTTCGGTGACGGTTACGAAAAAGAATGCTGCATTGACGGCAGAAAAGTACACTCCATTCCAATCATGTCTGGTGACTTCTTAGTAGAATCCGAATTCGGTTTCAAAGATGGTGTAGCTGGAGGAAACTTCTTCATCTTAGCTAAAGACGTAATGGCTGGAGTAAAAGCAGCTCAATTAGCTGTAAAAGCAATTTCCCACGTACCTGGTACTATTACCCCATTCCCTGGGGGTATGGTTGCTTCTGGTTCCAAAGTAGGATCCAACAAATATTCCAAATTCTTAAACGCATCCACTAACGAAAAAATGTGTGTAACCTTAAAAGACCAAGTAGACTCTGACATCAGACCAGATGCAGATGGTGTATTTGAAATCGTTATTGATGGTGTAGATGAAGAATCTGTAAAAGCAGCTATGAAAGCTGGTATTATGGCAGCTTGTACTGTTGATGGTGTACTTGAAATTAGTGCAGGTAACTTCGATGGTAAATTAGGTGCTTACATCATAAAATTACACGAATTATTCGAATAATTCTGTAGTTTATTAAATTTTAATTTAATTAGTACATTAGCTTAAGATGGTGTATTAATATTTTGAGATAATTTCATTATCTCAACTCTTTTCTTTTTTTATTATTATCTATTTTATCTATTTTTAACAAATTTTTTTATAATTACATTTAGAATTTATTGCGTGAGGAATGATTTGATGAAGGAATATTTGATGGAGACAAAAAGCATTGATTATATGAATCCATATATTCAAGAAAAGGTTCAGGAATTAAAAGATCAATCATGTGATGATGCAGATTATATTAAAAGAGCTTATATCTTTGTCAGAGATGAAATTCCACACTCATGGGATATTCAATCAAACATAGTTTCAAGGACAGCCAGTGATGCATTAATAAATAAGACAGGGATATGTTGGGCAAAATCATGTCTTCTTGCAGCACTTCTAAGAGCAAACGGCATTCCATCAGGAATCAGCTATCAGCTTCTTACAATAGCGGAAGATGATAGTTTAGGTCATCTTGTTCATGCATTGAATACTGTCTATATTGAAGATTCAAATAAGTGGTTAAGGATTGATGCTCGTGGAAATGTCGAAAATGTTGATGATGAGTTTAGTTTAGAAAAAGATAACTTGGCATTCTCACCTAGAGCTGAATTTGGAGAAATCGATTTTAATGACAACAATCCTGATTTGGATGAAAGACTAGTTAATAAACTTGAGGAAACTGAGAATCTAATGGAAATGAATATAGATTTTGAGTTTTAAATAGTCATAAGATATATTTTCAGTTTTAACTAGCTTGATATTAAAAAAGAGTTAGAGTTTACTCTTTAAATTGTTTGGTAAACTCATTAATTTCTTTAAATTCTAAATTGATGCCTAAAAGGCTTCCTTCTTTTTCCAATTCTTCAACAACCATATCTATATGATCCTTATCAGGTCCAGAAATCCAATGGGAATGAACTCCATTCACTGTATTATACATGATATCCAAGGATTCTTTCACATCAGGATTGTTTTTAACCCTATCAATGAAATGATTCCTTTCCTCTTCATCTAAAACTCCAATGGTTCTGGTAACTGGGGTTCTAACTCCTGGGAAATGATATTCTATGTTTTCCAAATGGCAATCGCGTTTTTTAAGAATTTCAAATTCCCTTTCAAGGAAATCAATTCCATGCCTTTGAGTGACATAGACTAAATTAGGCTCTACAGCTGCAAAGTAAAGGTCCACTCCACCACTTGCCTCTGGAGAGATTATCTTGTCTGCACCTGCATGCTTTAATCTTTTGTAATTCTCTTTTTTGCTTGCTCTTGTAATGATCCATGCATCCTTATACAATTCCCTTATTGACAAAACCATAAAAAGGTTGTCCACATCATTTCCAGTTGCAATGATTACTCCAAGGGATTTGTCAATATTAAGTTTCTTTATGGTTTTGTCTTCTGTAGCATTTGCATTATAAACAACTATATTCTCATCTTCTTCAATATCTTCAGTTGCCTTTTCATCCATATCAACAATAATAACTTTCTGGTTTCTTTTTTTCAATTCTTCAAATACTGAAAGTCCTACTCTTCCAAAACCACATAAAACATAATGGTTTTCCATTTCAGCCAATCTTTTTGCCATGATTCTCCCGCTCCTTCTGTTTTGTAGGTTTTCTGTAACGGAACTAATGATAAAAGTTAAAATATAAGCAAGGAGCCCTACTCCTGCTAAAATTAATGTTACAGTGAATATTTTTTCGAGTGGAGTTATTGGAGTGATGTCTCCATAACCTACTGTCGCTATAGTGATTATAGTGTAATAGATGGAATCATAAATGTTTAGGTGCATGATAAAGATAGACCCTAACACTCCATACAGTATGATAGCTAGAATAATGAGGATTGCAAAATTTTCCAATCTATTTCTTTTAAAATATTCCAGCAACATTTCTAATGTTTTCATTCTTCTTCCTCATTCAAGTATTAAATTTCGTATAAATCTGAACTTTCATTTCCTTATATTTAATTATTAGTACGATTATATAATATAATGTTTATTATAATTTTAATTTTCAAGTTTAGAATTTTTTTAAGAATTTTTTCTTAAATCTTCATTTAAAATTATTAATTCGAAGGTGTAATAATGGATCCAATTGATATGATGACAACAGACTATAATTGTGAATATTTAGGGCTTTCAAGGCTGTGCTTGATGGAAAATGCAGGGAAATCATTGTCTGATGAGGTAGCAAATCTTTCTACATTCAAATTTTCAAAACCTGTAAAGATTATAATCTTCACTGGCTCTGGAGGTAATGGAGGAGACGGTTTTGTAGCTGCAAGGCATTTGTTGAATAGAGGCTTTGAAGTAGAAGTTTATGCTCTAAATACCATAGATGAGATCAAGTCTGATGATGCATTGATAAATCTTGAAATATTAATGAATATGGAACCTAGAATTTCACGCCTGTCTGTAGATTTCATTAAGGATTCTTCCGATTTGGATAAGCTTGATTTCGATTCCAATCAGGAGTATATCGTACTTGACTGTTTGCTTGGAACTGGAATAAAAGGAAAGCTAAGAACAAAGGTTAGAAAAACTGTCGAACTCATTAATGAAATAAACGGCTTAAAGATAGCTATTGATGTTCCTTCAGGTTTGGATCCATTAACTGGAGAAATATCCGACATTGCTGTTGATGCGGATTACACTGTAAGCTTCCACAAGATCAAGACAGGTGTCAAGTTAGCTGGTGAGGAAAAGACCGGCGGAGTGATTACCTGTGATATTGGTATTCCAATTGAAGCGGAATTATTTGTTGAAGGTGGAGATTTATTAAGGTTAAAAAACAGGTCTAAGGATTCCCATAAAGGAAACAATGGCAAAGTATTGATTGTAGGAGGAAGCAAGGACTATTACGGTGCACCTGCAATCTCAGCAAAGGCAGCTATTGCAACTGGTGTTGATTTGACCTATATTTACACTCCAAAAAATGCTGCTATACCAATCAAATCATTTTCTGAAGACTTTATTGTTCAAGAAGCGAAAGGAGATTACTTGTCTCTTGAAGACTTGGATGAGATTTTGGAACTTGCATCCAATGTTGATGCGGTTTTATTAGGTCCAGGTTCAAGTCAAAATGAGGAAACAGGCAAATTATTCAATGTTTTATCTGTAAAGATTGATAAACCATTGGTTTTAGATGCCGATGCATTGAAATTGGTTGATATGTCTTTAGTTTCCAAAAAAGAGGATCTAATCATTACACCTCACTTATCTGAGTTTAAGTCCTTCTTTAAAAATGCTTCCAAAGAGGATTTGGATAATTTTGAAAGGGTTGTAAAATTAGATGATAAGGATAATCTAGACTTTAGAAAAGTGAATGATAAGATTGATGGAGTCCATGCCATTACAAAAGACATAAATGGGTCTGTGATTCTAAAAGGGAAATATGATTTCATATTCAATAAAAACAGGTTGAAAATCAATAGGACTGGAAATCCTGGAATGACTGTTGGCGGAACTGGAGATGCATTGGCAGGAATTTGCTTAAGCTTACTCTCTCAAGGATTGAACAGTTTTGATGCAGCGCTTCTTGCTCCATACCTTAATGGAAAAGCTGGAGACTTGGCTTATGAAGCTCAAGGATATGGCTTTGGAGCTCAAGACTTGACACAGTATTTAGGTGCCGTGATGAGTGGTTTAATTGACTGATTTAGTAAAAGCTATTTTTAGAAACAGGGCGAATAGATTCATTGCAGAAGTGGAGATTGATGGAGAGATAGTCAGGGCTCACTTGCCTAATACAGGCAGATGCAAGGAGCTATTGATTGATGGCGCAACTGTTTATCTTAAGCCAAGCGATAATCCTAACAGGAAAACAAAGTACTCTCTCCATTTAATTGAAAACAATGGTGCCCTTGTTGCAATGTATTCACAAGAAGCCAGCAAGATTGTCATTGATGCCATTTTAAACAATAATGTCAAGGAATTATCTGGATATGATATTGTAGAATCTGAAAAAACCATTGGCAATTCAAGAATTGACATTTATTTAGCTAATTTAGACAATAACAATAATCCAATAGATGAAACATATGTTGAAGTAAAGTCAGTCACCTTGATTAAAGATGGTCTTGCACAGTTTCCGGATGCCCCTACTGAAAGAGGCAGAAAACACTTGGAAGAGCTTATTTTACTTAAAAAACAAGGAATCAGAGCAGTTGTATTTTTCCTGATTGAACATCCTAATGGAAATGGATTTAGGCCTAATTGGGAAAATGATCCTAAATTTTCACAAGCCTTGAATAAGGCATATGATGAAGGGGTGGAAATTCTTGTTTACAAGACTGAAAATACTCTTGACAATATTGAATTAGTTGGTCAATCTTTAGAATTCAATTTGAAAAAATAACTCTTTTATAATAATTTTTTTTTAAAAAATCAGATAAAAAAATAGCATATTGTCCTTTAAATTTAAAAATAATGAAAAATAGTTTAATAAAAAGTGAGAATAATATGCAAAGGTTTAATTTTTAAAAAAAACATATGTAAAGGGGGTGATATGTAATTGAGTACATATTATTCTCGGATTACTATTTATTTTTTCATATTTATAAAGTTTTTGCATATTGGCGGATTTTCAATTTTTTAATAAATCTCAAAAAACTTATAAATAATTCATTATTCTATTGATTTATTAAATTTTTTTTTAAATATTTGAAAAAATAGCCTCATTTTGTTTATAAATAAAAATTAATACTTTTATAGATTAAGTTTTAAAAAAGTTGAAAAAAAAGAAATAAAAATAGATAAATTATTATCTATTTTATCTGTTTAATTTTTGATAGTTAGCCGCTTGGAGACCGTGGTACTTGATCATACCTTCAACTTCTCTTTGGTCAGTTTTCTTGTCTTCAAAGGTGATTTGCTCTACGCTGTGTAAGCTGAAAGGTGATTCTCTGCTTACTGCTTGCATTGAACCTTTGAACAGTTTCATAACAACTTTTCCGCTAACTCTTCTTTGCATATGATCTATAGCTTGGTCTATATCTTCTCTTAAAGGCTCTTGCCATAACGCTTCATATACAAGGTCTGCATATAATGTGCTCATGTATTCTGCAAATCTCAATTCATCAACAGTTAATACTAACGGTTCTAAAGCTCTATGAGCAGCAATCAACAATTTAGCACCTGGAACTTCATAAATTTCTCTGCTTTTAAGACCAATCATTCTGTTTTCGATGATGTCTACTCTTCCTACACCATTTTCTCCAGCAATTTCATTTGCTTTGGTGATTAAGTCTACAAGTCCCATCATTTCTCCATCAATAGCTATTGGAACACCTTCTTCAAATTCAATAGTTACTTTGGTAGGAGTGTCTTTTGCATCTGCTGCAGATTTGGTCCATTCATAAATGTCTTCTGGAGGTTCGTTTGCAGGGTCTTCGAGTACATCTCCTTCAATAGCTCTTCCCCAGAGGTTTTCATCGATACTGTAGATTTTATCATATGCCAAATCAAGGCCATGCTCTTTTACATATGCCACTTCTTCAGTTCTTGTCAAGTTCATTTCTCTAATTGGAGCGATGATCTTAAAGTCAGACATGGATCTGATGATTGCTTCAAATCTGAATTGGTCATTTCCTTTTCCGGTACAACCATGTGCAATTGCAGTTGCACCTTCTTTTTCTGCAATTTCAATGATTTTCATTGCAATTAAAGGTCTTGCAAGTGCAGTGCTTAATGGGTAACCTTCGTATTCTGCATTTGCTTTAATTCCTCTTGCAATGTATTCATTTGCAAATTCATCTTTAGCGTCAATGATGTAGTGTTTTCCAGTATTGATCTTATCTGCAGAATTTTGAGATTTCTGTAAGTCTTCAGGTGGTTGACCAACATCAACACATGCAGTCACTACTTCATAATTATATTCCTCTTCCAATAATTTAACACATACAGTGGTGTCTAATCCTCCACTGAATGCAAGAACGACTTTTTCCATATTATCACTTTTTATTAGTAAATTAATTAATTTTAATTTTTAAATTTCATAATTAAATGTAATTCATTATAATTTAAGTTTAAATTATACTTTAACTTTTGT
>JAZNRM010000057.1:0-2625 GCA_045590695.1 Methanobrevibacter sp. | reverse complement strand
AGATCTTTAGCTTCTTTCTTATCTAAAATCTTAATATCTATAAAGATTTCATCAATATATTCAATAGCCATCTCTAAAAGTTCAGTAGGTACGGATAGGGAAGTTTCAAAGCAAACATTAATCTTCTTAGCCCTTAATGATTTTAAAAGAGGTTCCAATTCCCTTATCTGAAGCAAAGGTTCCCCTCCAGAGAATGTTACTCCACCATTGTTCTCAGCATAGAACACTTCATCCTTTAAGATCTCTTTTTCAAGCTCTTCCAAGGAAATGTCATAACCGAAGGATTCTTTCTTATCGTCATGACTGTATTCCTCTATTTCAAAGCTAATGTTTTCAGGATTGCAACACCAAGGACAAGTTAGATTACATCCTTTTAAAAATACAGTTGTCCTGATTCCTGGACCATCATCCAATGAAAAATGCTGTATATTTGTAATTCTAACTGTCATATTATTACCTAAAAATATAAAAATTAAAAAAATAAGAATAAATCGTTAAAAGTTTAACTAGCTATTTTACCTTCATTCTTTAAAGCCCTACTAATTAATAAATCCTGATATTCTTCAGGCAAGTCATTGAAGTATGCACTGAATCCCCAAACCCTTACAATGAGATTTGGATGTGCTTCAGGGTTTTCCTTTGCTTCAATTAATGTTTTACTGTCTACAACATTCATTTGCATTTGGAAAAATCCTAATTTCATGCTTGAGTAAATGAAATCTGTAAATTTATCACTATGATTCTTTATGAAATCCGGTGAAAGCATTAAATCAACTACATTTCCATTGAATTTTGCTCCACCATAATCCAATTTTGATGCAAAACGCAATACTTCTGTAAAGTCTTTATTAGTGTCCAAGGAAATATGTGTGGATAAAGGTTCACCTGCTTTTCTACCATCAAATGAAGCATTGATTTCAGCTCCTGCACTAATATAGGAAGGTGCGCTTAAACCGAATTTGATTTTACCGCCAAACTTATTGGTATAATCTTTAAAGCAATCCTCTAAGAATTGAATAATATCATTGGAAATATCCAAAATTTCTTCATCATCCATACCAAAACGAGGCTTAACATTCTTTAAATCAGTGAAAACTGCCTGATACTTGTCTTTCTTGAAGTTATTTTTTCTCATTTTATTCAATTCATTCAATGAGTATTTTCTATCTTCAAAGACAAGTTTCTTAATAGCATATAAACTGTTTACTGTATTTGCAAGCCCCACAGTAGTGATTCCATAATGATTATATTTAGCTCCACCTTGAGAGATGTCCATATTCTTTTCATTGCAGTCATCTATAAACAAGGAAAGCAATGGATCAGTGTTCCATTCAATTTTATCAAGGAATGTTATTAACTCATCAGCATCCTTTTTTAGATAATATTTATAGGAATTAAACAATTCATCAAAGCTATTCACATTATCCAAAAATTGCTCTGTTTCATTATCGAAAAAGTCATTTAAAGGTTTTAAATATGAAATGAAATTAATATTGTTTTGTTCAAAACCTTTTCCGACAGCAGAAGGCTCCCAACAAGCGGAAACGACATAATTATTTGCATCTTCCTTATCATATCCAAATTCAATCATTTTGTCAATAACCACTTCATCGTTAGAGAATAATGGGCTACCAATTCCAGTATTGATGGTTTCCAAGGACAATTCAATCAAATCACGTGGAGTTTCACTACTTACCCTAAGCAATACTTTAGGATCTGGCAATTGAAGCTCTTTTATTGCTCTAATAAACATGTAAGTTAAATCATTGTAGAAATAGTATTCCCCGTATTCATCATCATATTTTCCACCGAGAATGATTACTTGACCAGTATCTCCCATTAATGCTGCACTTTTATACCAATAATAAGTATGCAATGTCTTTAAAAATGATTTGATTAAATCATATGCATCTTCTTGAGTAAGGAAACCACTGTTTAAATCATCAAAATAGTAGTCCTCAAGAATCTTATCCAATCTGCCAAGACCATTTAAACCATGGCCAGTTTGCCATAATAATTGATTATAGAATAAAATACGTTGCAGTGCCTCTTCAAAATGTTCTGCAGGTTTATCAATCATGTTTTCAAAATAACGGGCAAATTTAGCCCTATCTTTATGATTGGAATTCCTTAATTTCTTAATTATCCTATAAATCAATAGTTCAATACCATCAAGAGCATCTAATTGGTTTTTAATAAAATCAGAACTTAAATCACGAGCAAATCCGCGACCTGCTTTAGGATGGAAATATAACTCATTAAATTCATAAACTGAAGTTTTAAGAACTCTGGAGTAATCTATGGATATGTTATCTATGATATGTCCATCTTCGGATAAGTGTTTAAATTCATCTAAAAAGAATATGAATCCTGATTTAGGAATATGAATATCAATTTTTCTAAATAGATTCTTGATTTGAGTTCCTTTGTTGAATTTGGAGCCAGTGATGTAGAATTTATGCATATTTTTAGCTAAATAACTGCTTGCTTTCTCTTTACTGCCAAACCTTCTTGTTAAACTACGAAGTAAAAAAGCTAAAGTAATGGATCTCCTACCCATTGAATTATCTTGTGCTTTGTGATAAACAGGCTTAAGTCGGAGGCCCAAGCGGTCTTAGGAAGACA
>JAZNRM010000056.1:0-5564 GCA_045590695.1 Methanobrevibacter sp. | reverse complement strand
ATATTATAATATATAAATTATTTTATATTTTTCTAATGATTTGAAAAATTATTGGAATTTTTAGAAATATTTATTAAATATCCTTTAGAAATTTAAGTGTAGATAATTAATAATTCTATTAATAATTTCTTAATAATTTTTTAATAATTTTATTTTTAAAAGAGGTGTTAAATTGGCTAAAATCACTCCTAAGACTTTATTGAAAAAATCATCCAAAGTGATTGACTTAGATGATGTAGATATTAGCAAATATAATTTTTCCATTGATGATTTAGATAATGAAAAAAGCAAAAATCATGACTTATTGAAGAAGATCTTGGATTCAAGTTCAGCTTGTCAGATATCAGACGCTTACTCATCTGTCTCTGGCAGAAGTGGTGTTATTGATGGATTGAAACCTATGAATGACAATAAGGTTTACGGCAAGATATTCACTGCAAAGACAAATACTGATGATTGGGGAACCTCATTGATGGCTATGGACAATGCAGAAAAAGGTGAAGTCCTATTCATTTACACTTATGGAAAGCCTGCTTCAGTTTGGGGAGAGCTTGCTTCAACCTGTGCAGGAGAGAAAGGAATCGCTGGAACTGTTCTATACGGTTGGGCAAGGGATATGGATGCTCTTGTTGATTTGGATTATCCTGTATTTGCCCTTGATTACCTTCCAAATGCTGGAAAGGCATTAGGTCTTGGTGAAATTAACATTGATTTGGAAATCGATGATGATATAATAAAACCAGGTGACTTCGTATTTGGAGATCAAAATGGTGTAGTGGTGATTCCTAAGGAGCTTTTCCATGAAACCATGGTAGCTACCTTTAACGTGAAGGTAAAGGAAAGCCATATCATTAAGGAATTGAAAAAAGGCAGATTATTGTCTGAAATCATTGGTTTGAATAGGTAATTAAATTCTGTACCTATTCTTTTCTAAACCTTTCTCTATTTTTTATTTTTACTATTTTCTATTTTTTCTACTATTATACTATTTTTATCTGTTCTAAAGTTTCTCCAATAGCTTCATTAATGACTAAACTCGCTAAATTGTCATAAGGAGTTTCACTTTTATTGATTAAAACCAATTTTGAGCCATTGAAGTAATTTATCAATCCTGCAGCAGGATAAACCACAAGTGATGTTCCTCCGATTATCAATGTGTCTGCATTAGCTATGTAATTGATGGATGAGCTCAAAACGTCATTATTTAATGGCTCTTCATAAAGCACAACATCCGGCTTGACTATTCCACCGCATTCACATCTTGGAACTCCCTCACTTCTTAATATGAAATCAAGGTCATATTCCATTTTGCAAAACTCACAATAGTTTCTATGAATGCTTCCATGAAGCTCTAGAACATTCTTGCTTCCTGCCTTTTGATGCAGTCCATCGATATTTTGAGTGATGACAGCTTTTAGCTTTCCTGCCTTTTCAAGTTCAGCAAGCTTTAAGTGAGCAGGATTTGGCATTGCATCCTTGAAAATGAGATTTTCCTTGTAATAATTGAAAAACTCTTCAGGGTGATTCATGTAGTAAGTGTGTGAAACCAGATATTCTGGGCTATGCCCATATTTCTCCAAGCTTTTAAATATTCCCTTTTCGGATCTGAAGTCCGGAATTCCGCTTTCTGTAGAAACTCCTGCTCCTCCAAAGAATACAATATTGTCGCTATTGTCTATAATCTTTTGCAACTCGCTAATTTCATTCATAATTCTATTATATTTCTGTTAACTATTATTTCTTACTGTTCTTTTTAAACTCTTCCATAATCTTTATATATGGCCAGAATTAACTATTATTAATCAATTGTTTGTTGATTAAGGAATGAATTGTGCATATTAAAAACATTTCATTAGGACTTTTTAGTAATACTTTTTAAGAAGAAATTTTTTTATATATAAAGGCATCGAAACATTTATATACTATAATGTTATTATATTAAGTTGTACTAATGTTTATTTTTAAGGTGATTTGATGAAATTTTTAGGAAACATCTCACACCTTGCCAATTCTGGAAAGCTTATTGTAAAAACCACAAAGACTCCCCCAGCTGGAGCTTTTGTATTTACCAATGATAAGCAGAAAATAGGTAAGGTATATTCTATTTTTGGCCCAGTGAAGAATCCGTACGTTTCCGTAAATATTTTTAGGTCAGTAAATAGAAGGGATCTTGAAAGTAGACATGGTGAAAAACTATTTGTTTCCACTAAAAGTGAAATGGAAAAACTCAATAAGAAAAGCAAGAACTCTAAATCAAGAAAGGGTTCAAAAGGTAATTCCAAAAATTCCAAGAATTCTAGAAATAGGAAATCCCATTCCAGAAAAAGAAGAAACAAATAGCTAATTTAAAAAAATTTATTCTCTATTCATTTCTTAGAGAAAATTAAAAGGTTTTTCTCGATATTTGGGAAAAGCCAGTCAAATTGATATAATAGGAGAGATTAACACGAAAGAAGGATTATCTGAAGAAGTTCTTCAAAATTCCAAAAGAACTTCAAGAAGAAGACAAAAAGATGACTCTGAGCCAGAAAAACAAACCGTATGTCCACAATGTGGTTCAACTGATTTGATTGGGGATTATGAAAGGGCAGAAGTGGTTTGTGCTAACTGTGGATTAGTTATTGATGAAAACCTTGTAGATATGGGTCCAGAATGGAGAGCATTCGACCATGAACAAAGAGACAAACGTACAAGAGTAGGTGCTCCTATTACTTACACTATTCACGATAAAGGTTTAAGTACAATGATTGATTGGAGGAATAAGGACATCTATGGTAGAGATATTCCTGCAAGAAACAGAGCTCAATGGTACCGTTTAAGAAAATGGCAAAGAAAGATCAGGATTTCCGGTGCTACTGAACGTAACTTGGCTTTTGCTTTAAGTGAATTAGACAGAGACTCTTCAAGATTAGGTCTTCCAAGAAGTGTAAGGGAAGCTGCTTCCGTTGTTTACAGAAGTGCAGTGGAAAACAAGCTTATCCGTGGAAGAAGTATTGAAGGGGTTGTAGCTGCTTCTTTATATGCAGCTTGTAGAAGATGTAAAGTACCTCGTACTTTAGATGAAATTGCTGAAGTTTCTAGAGTAAGTAAAAAAGAAGTTGGAAGAACTTACAGATTCTTGACAAGAGAATTGAACATTAAGTTGCCTCCTACATCTCCAGTAGATTATGTTCCAAGATTTGCAAGTGAACTTGGTTTGTCTGGTGAAGTACAATCCCGATCCATTGAAATCATTGAAAAGGCAATGGAAAAAGGATTAACTTCCGGTAGAGGTCCAACTGGTGTAGCTGCTGCTGCATTATACATTGCATCTGTTTTATTAGGTGAAAGAAAAACCCAAAGAGATGTTGCAGAAGTTGCAGGTGTAACTGAAGTAACTATCCGTAACAGATACAAGGAACTTACTGAACAATTAGAAATGGGTGTAACTTTATAACACTCAATTCTTTTCTTTTTTTTATCTCATTTATTTTAGTTCGTAATTAATAAAACTATAATTTTTTTCAAAATTCTTTTTTTTCTAAAATTATAAAAAATAAGTTTCATGCAATGTCATGCAATTACATGAAATGAAAAAATAGTTTTTAAGAAAAGATTATAAAATGCTTATTTTTTAATTTAAACGTTAATCAAGCCTTGCATATTTTTCAATGCTTAAGTCAAGATCTTTCAGGATTTCAGTATTGTCCCATGGCTCGACCTTGTTTAGGTTTTCCTGATACTTGTCAAGATTATTCAAAAAGTTTTCAATCTTTTTGACATCCAATTTATCATGGTATTCTCCAAATCCTAACTTTTCAACATAGAATCCATTCAATATCTGTTCAAAGTTCTTATGTGCAGGGGTACTGTAGATAGGCTTCTTAAGGTAGATTGCCTCTGAGATCATAGTGAATCCACCGTTTACTATAATTGCCTTAGCTGTTCTCATATCCTCAAAGATCTGCTCTTCATTGAAAGACCTGTAGGTCAAGTTCTCATCAACTTCATCCTTGTTGAAACCATAAACGATGAATTTGTAATCAAGCTTCTTAAGCTCTTCCATAAGGTTTATGCTTGATTCTGCTGTTTGATAAACCAAAACATGCTCACCTTCAACAGGTTCCAATTTCATTATCTCTTCCCTCAATACTGGAGGGTAAAGGGCAGTCATCTTAGGATGCTTTAATGGAGGATAGAAGAATGATGTTATTATATGCCTTTTTGGCCTTAGGATATATGATTTTGTAACTGCCTTTGCAGTTAGCATATCCGCTCTGTGATTTGGCGGATAATCATATTCACATTGGGTCAGCATATGTATATTGTCAAGGCTAATTAGTGGAATGTTCATGATCTTACTGAGCATACTGGAATAGTTTTCGAAGTCTGATATGATTATATTAGGCTTGATTCTCTTGCATTCCTTATACAATACATTGTATCCTTCCTTTAGGTTTGTAGGATTTGCCTTCAATGCCTTGAAGAATGTTTTCTTGGTTCTAACAACGTTGTTTTCATAGACAGTGTTGAATCCTCCAATTTCGAATACATTATCGAATTTATTGTTGAGGAATTCATATGCCCTTTCACTTGAGAAAATGTAAACATCATATTTTTTGGTTAAATGCTCTAGAATAACGCTGCTTCTTATTGCATGCCCCATTCCTTCTCCGCAGACTGAATAGAAAATTCTTTTCTTGCCTTGTGAGCCTGCTGCCTCTTTAACAACAAGGCCTGTCTCCTCTTCAGTAACTTCAATTAATTTATTCTCTTCAATATCCCTGTCCTTGAATTTATTGATTCTGTCTTTGATTTTTCTGTTTCTGGATTTTTCAGCAATCCGTTCCATATCCACACTATCAAGTGCAGCTATTGGGTCGTGGCCAAACTCGTAACCTAAGTCCTCTGCGGAAGTTCTTTTTCCTCTAAAGTCATTAACAGTACTTTTACCATATTGCTTAAGTAATGTGTAAAGCCCTTCCTCTTCAAGTCTTCTTGTGGAAACCCCGATTCTTGCATTTCTAAGCACTTTGAACTCGCTGATTTCAGCAACACGTTCGATATAGTCAGTGTCTTCACCAAAGCTTAGGTTCTCATCAAATCCATCAACTTCATCATGCAACTCCTTTTTGGAGATGATTCCATAACAGCCGGCACCATGTGGCTTTATGTTTTCAACAGCAATCATAAACCAGTTTGCAAGGTCGTGGAGATATTTGTCCCTTTTCTTTTCAGAAAGTGGAGTCATTTGGGTAATTGCGATTCCCAAATCCTCGGACTCAAACTCTTCAATCACATTGCTTAGGTAATTTTCGGTCAATTCCAAGTCAGAGTCTAAAAATAGCAATATTTCTCCTTGGGCTACTTCTGCACCTCTATTTCTTCCAGGTCCAGGAAGTCCGCCCTCTACAACAACACAACCGTATTCCTTAGCGATCTCTCTAGTATTATCATCTGATTGTGCATCAGCAACAATAACTTCATAATCAGTAAAATCTTGGGATTTTATGCTTTCAAGCAATTTAGGAAGATATTCCTCTTCATTGTATGTAGGTATGATAATACTAATTTTCATCTTATTC
>JAZNRM010000055.1:0-4539 GCA_045590695.1 Methanobrevibacter sp. | reverse complement strand
ATTTACAAGTTCTAAAAATGTGAAATAATGATTATTTTTCTTATAATTTCATATGAGCAAAATAATGATTATTTAATAGATTTAGATAGAATTTATTGATAATTATCTTAGATTGGTGAAAAAATTAAAATGATGTTTTTGTGGTGAGAATATGGATACAATTAGTTTGTTGTGGCAATTTGGAATTTTAGCTGCAGTACTTGTTTTTGGTATAAAATTAGGTTTGGCTGTTGGCTTGGCAAGCTTATCAAAAAAGTATTTGGCTACTGTTTGTTTAGGTTATGGTGGCGGAGTGTTGATACTTGCTGAAATTTCCTCACATTATACAAACCAAATTACTGATTTAATTTACACTTATAATTCCCTCTTCTTTATAATCATGGCTGTTATAATGATTTTGGCAGGCATTTTCACTATAAGGGAATGGAAACAATTTGAAAGAAATACTACTGCAGCTACCTGTGCTGCAGTTATTGCGCCTTGCCCATGCTGTTTTGGATCAATTATTGTAAGTATTCTATTGGTGGCTCCGACTGTTGGGCTTGGAGCTGTTGATTTAAGTGTATATGTAGCGTTAGCATTGGTTTTAACCATTGTATTTACTTACTTTGCTTCAAATGTATTTGTTAGATATGTGGATAAGCCTTATCCAATAGTTTTAGGAAACTTCATGTTTTTCTTAGGAATTTATTTCCTATTGTCTGCATTGGTCATTCCTAATATTGCTGCCATAATGAACAAAACAATGGGTTCAATAAGCATTGTTTCAATGGATAGCCTATTAGGTTCCATTTTGGCATTGATCATTTTGATAGCTATTGGCATAGTTTTTACAAGAAAAAGAAATATTTTAAGTTGATTTAGTTATTTGGATTTCATTGCCTGATAATTTGTTATTATTTTAAGTTTAATTATTGGTTTATTTATTGTTTTTATTATTGGTGATTTTAGATGGTAACAGTGATTCCTGGAAGTGATCTTTTAACTTCCGCATTAAATGTTGTTTCTCAAAGTTTACAGATACCTGTAATAATATTTTTGCTAATATTTGCAGTATACTCTGTGATTACTGTAGGAGGCCTTATTTCTGAGTATAGTTCTCGAAAGAAAGTACCGGTTAAGTTAATCAAGGATTTAATATTTTCAATTTCCCGTACAAAGGAGATCAGTGAAATTGAAGGAATTATTAAAAATGCTCAAATTCCTAAAAATCAAAAAAGGGTTTTAGTAAATATTGCAAGGTCAGGGGAGCTAAAAAAAGATTCTAGAGAAGCATTGGCAGAAAAACTTATTGAAAACGAAGAGGATATCATTGAAAAGAATCTTCAAAAGACAGACATTATTACTAAAATCGGACCTACTCTCGGTTTGATGGGTACATTGATTCCTATGGGGCCTGGACTTGCTGCTTTAGGTAGTGGAGATGTAACAACCTTATCAAATGCTATCATTGTAGCTTTTGATACTACTGTTGTAGGTATTGGCGCTGGGGCTGTTGCATATTTCGTTTCAAAGGTCAGAAGACGATGGTATGAACAATACCTCTCAAACTTGGATGCTCTTTCAAAAGCGGTATTGGATAGATTGAATGAATGATATTTTTATTGGGGATTGATTTTATGGCACGTCATAAAAAGAGCAGGCGATTGAATAATGCTGAAGAAGAGGACCCGATGTCCGGTGCAGCTAACCTTGTAGATGCAATGCTGGTAATTGCAGTTGGCTTGCTTGTATTCCTTGTCATTTCATGGAATATGCAAAGCATTGTCTTTAATGATGACATTACTCAAGAGCAAAAGCAAAAGATGATGCAGGATATGAAGCAGGTCACTGAGTTGGATCAAGGTCAGGAATTGAATGAGACTCCAGACATCAGCAATAGCTCAGGGAAAGGCTATACTGAGATGGGTAAAGTCTATAAGGACTCTTCGGGTAAGCTGATAATGGTTGAGGACTAATCCTCTTTTTAAAAAATTTTATTTTCTTTAATTTATTTATATGATAAATAATAAAATATTATTGTTAATGGTAAGCCGAAGACAGCTGCTGGTTTTATAACTAGGGAAACTCCGCACATCGCATAGACTGTAAAGTTGAAAGACTTATGCTGAGAAGTATGACTCTGGAGCAGAAACGACACGGCCTTTGATGGATGACAATGATGCTTGACTGATGGACATTAAAGGAATCGGTGAAACGGCCAATCTACAGGATGCAAGAACAAATATGCTGATGACCTCTAAGGGAAGCAGAGTAGTTCGCTAAGATGAATGCTGTATAAACAGAATGTGGGTTACTCTCGGCAGACCTTTAACATTTTTCTATTTTTTCAATATTTTCCAAATGTCTATTATTTTTCTAGCTGCAAATTCTATCTCTTCTTTTGTATGGGTAGCTATTATGGTTAATCTAAGTCTGCTTTCACCTTTAGGCACTGATGGCGGTCTGATTGCTGAAACCAATATTCCCTCTTCTTCAAGTCTTTTTGAAAATTCATTTGCTGTTTTTGCTTCTCCAATAAGGATAGGAATGATAGGTGTTTCCCCTTCTATGACATTCAATCCTCCTTCCTTGAGGAGATTTCGCATAAGTCTTGTATTTTCATTTAGATTGTAGAGATACTCTTGGCTATTTTCCTTAAGCAATTTTAAAGCGGTATTTGCACTAGCCATTGCAGCAGGAGAAAGGGCTGTAGAAAAAATAAATGGTCTTGACTTGTTTATCAGATAGTCTATGTATGCTTTTTTCCCACATACAAAGCCACCTTCAGATGCAAGTGCCTTGCTTAAGGTTCCCATTTGCAAGTCTACATAAGGGCTTAGATCCTTTCCTATTTTATCCTTAAAGTATTCAACTGTTCCCTTTCCTGTTTTTCCAATGACTCCAGTTGCATGGGCATCATCAATGATAAGGCAACAGTCGTATTTATTTGCTATCTCTACAAGTTCTGGAAGTGGAGCAATGTCTCCATCCATGCTGAATACTCCGTCGCTAACAATAAACATATTAGAGTCCCTGGCTATTTTGATTTCTTCCTTGATAAGATTTTCCAAATCCTCTGTATCCTTATGCTTGAACACTTTCACTTTAGCTTTAGAGATTTTGCATCCATCAATAATGCTTGCATGATTCAATTGGTCTGAGAATATTATGTCATTTTCCTTTGCAAGGGTATAGATAATGCCTAAATTAGCCATATACCCTGTATTGAAAATAAGTGTAGATTCAACGTTTTTAAACTCTGAGAGATTGTTTTCAAGTTCTCTTGCCTCAAATGAAGCTCCTGTAGTCAATCTTGAACCTGTTGAACCGGTTCCATATTCATTAGCTTCCTTTGATGCATTAATTACTTGTGGGTGATGGGTTAATCCTAAATAATTATTGGTTCCAAAGACAAGGTATTCCTTATTGTCCTTGTCAATTGCTTTAGTTGAGCTAATAAATCTTAAATCATCTACTGTTCTTCTAAGATTATTGTTTTCAAGTTCTTCCAATTCCTTTTGAAGTTCCTTTTCAAGTTTTTGATTCATTTTTTCAGCTCTTTTTAGGTTATTCAATTAAAACGACTTGTTTTTCCAAGTAATCTATTAAATCATTCAATGTGTAATCATTATCCAATAGGTTTGTATCCACAAAGAAGATTCTTCCCCCTATTGTATTTCCCTTATCCTTCATGATGGATATTCTGTTATATGTTGTTTCATTAGATATGTATCCGGTTAGATAGTTTGGGTCATCAGACCAGCATAGTTCAGCTATTATTCCCTTGCAGCTTGCAACCTTGGAAGCAAGAACCAATGCTTCATTAAAGTGTATTCCAGGAATGTCCTCTTCATTGACATCATTTGCAGGATTGATCTTATCAATATTTTCATATTCAAAATTATCTGCAAAACCCATTCCTGTAGCTCTAACGCCTCTTGAGGCTCTATCATCCAGCCTATTTCCATTATCCTTATCTATGAGTATTGCTCCGTGCATGCTGTCTTGAAGATTTAAGAGAGAGTCAATTCCATTTTCAATAGCTATTTCTTCCACATCACTTTCTTTGAGAAGCTCTTTAGCTAATTTCAATCCTTCCTCTTTTGATTTCACATCAAATTCTTCTATTGATAATTGAGGAACATAAACAATGTCCTCTTCCTTCACTTTTTGAATTTTTATATTGATAAAGTCTACACTGCCTTTTTCATGATTTAGAGCCCTTTGATACATTCTGATTATTTCATCCTCAATCTCATCCTCTCTTAAAATACGTTCAGCACCTGATATATGTTTTCCTCCCTTTTCATGAGGGCCACCTTTCGAAGAACGCATTTTTATATTGTACAACATATTTTCGCCTAAATCCATAATTATTTTTTTCTTGCAGTTTACTATAATTTATTTGTTTTTCATTCAATATTAAGTTTTTATAAATTTGATTTTTGGCATAGATCTTTTATTCAATTTAATTATTTTTAGATACATTTAAAATTATGCTTCACCAAATTAAGTATAATTTAATTAATCATAAATGTGTTTTAATTGAATTATTTT
>JAZNRM010000054.1:0-1576 GCA_045590695.1 Methanobrevibacter sp. | reverse complement strand
TTACAAATTTTCATAAAAATAATAAATATGGTTAAGTGATTGAAGGACATATCTATATTTTTGGATATTAGATACTTAACGAATTCAATAAAAAATATTATATTAAACTTAAAATAAATGATTGATTATGACTAAAAAGATTATTAACGATATTTGCATAAATTATGAACTTGAAGGGGAAGGAAAAACCATTTTTTTTGTTCATGGATTATCTGATAGCTTAGAGTATTGGAAAGTCTTAAGCGAGAATCTAAAGAATGATTACCAGACATTGATTTATGACTTAAGAGGACATGGAGAATCCTCAGATGATGATAAAAACACTACCATTGACTTGTATCAAGAGGATTTATATCAATTGCTAAAGGCATTAGATATTGAAAATGCTGTTTTCGTAGGTCTTTCATTAGGAGGAAATGTCATTTTGGACTTAGCTGTAAATCATCCTGAAATGGTCAATGGACTTATTGTGATGTCAAGCTTTCCGGAACATGACGAAAAATTGAAAAGGATCTTTGATGACTTTGATAATGCAATTGATAAAGGATTCGTTGAATTCTTTGACACAATCTTGCCTTATACATTAACTGAAGACTTGCTTGAAGAGCATAAGGAACTCCTCGAAAACGTTAAGCATGAAGCTGCAAGAACCGCAAATATCGAAGGAATCAAAAATGGAATAAAAGCAGGATACGGATTCAATCTTACAGATAAGTTAAATGAAATCAAAGCACCTACACTCGTTATAGCTGGAGAAGAGGACAATTTAACCGATTTGGAAATTCAGGAAAAGATACATGATAATATTGAAAATTCAGAAATGATTGTTCTCGAAAAGACAAAACACAATATTCTAATTGGCAGAAATATTGAAAAAGTGTTGAATATCATAAATGATTTTATGTCAAAAATAGATTAAAAAAAGTAAAAAAGTTAATGGATTTGATTATTATAAAATCTTATAATAATCTCCATTTTTCCTATAAACCGCTTTAATAAGCCCCTTATTTTCCAAGGACAATAAGATATGATACATCCTGAAGTCAGTCAGTTTCAAATCACCATACAATAGATTTCCTTCAATTTCATACCTTGAAACAAAGCCTTTTTCATCCGCTAAAGACTTGATTATTTCAAAAGATGCCTTTTCCTTTTGATTCAATTCGGCATTTATAACATCTTCCTTTGAATCTACAGTGTTTATTGTTGCATCGACTTCCTTCAATTGAACTGTAGAACCGCTATAGAAGACCAAACCCTTAGTCTCTAAGCTTTTCAAAAGATCATTGAGGTCATGCTCATACATGCCTAAATCATCTTTAAGGAGAGAAACATCTATCTTTTCTTCCTGATATGATTTAATTTGATTTAAAACTTCTTCTTCTGCTTTTGTAATTGTAATCATAAGTAAAACCCTATTTTTAAAAAATATTCTTTTTCTTGATTTAATTATATTTTGTTAAACATTATAAATAAACTTATAGACAGCAGTTGAAAAGTAAAATCTTAAAAAAATATAATGAAATAAAAATTTAAAAAAAAAGTGAGATATAATTAAAAAGAGTAAAAAAAGAGT
>JAZNRM010000053.1:0-4263 GCA_045590695.1 Methanobrevibacter sp. | reverse complement strand
TTTTTATGGCGTCTGAAAAGTCTGTGTGGGATAGTAACATTGCCTTTGTTTTGGCAATGATTGGTTCTGCTGTTGGTTTAGGTAATATTTGGCGTTTCCCAAATGTTCTTTATTCCAATGGTGGGGGATCATTCATGATTCCTTATATAGTATCTCTATTTATTTTAGGAATCTCCTTTGTTTTAGTGGAATATGCAGTAGGATTTAAATTTAAAACATCATTATCCAAGGTATTTTTTACCATTAAGTCTAGATTGGAACCTATTGCTTGGTTTATAATATTGGTTGTGTTCTTGATTACAACTTATTATGTTTGTGTAGTAGCTTGGGACTTGATATATGTCGCTTTGAGTTTAACCAAGGCATGGGGTGCAAATCCTGACTTGTTTTTTACAGTTAGTGTTTTGCATGCGTCTGATTCCCTTTCAGGTATTACTACCATTGTTCCATGGGTTTTCATATCAATTCTTCTTATTTGGTTGAGTTCATGGTTCATTGTCCAAAAGGACTTGAATGAAGGTATTGGTAAAGTAAGCAAAATATTATTGCCTGTCTTGCTTGTAATTGTCATTATAATTGTTGCATTTGCATTGACTTTACCTGGTGCTTCAATAGGGTACACTCAGATATTCACTCCAGATTGGTCTGCATTAACCAATCTAAATGTATGGTTGGCTGCATTCGGTCAGATTGTATTTTCACTTAGTTTAGGTATGTCCATTGCTCTTACCTATGCAAGCTACCTTCCTGAGGATTCCAAATTAACTGACAATGCTTTGATTGTAGCATTTTCCAACTCAGGATTTGAAGTGTTCAATGCTATTGGGATCTTCTCAATCTTAGGTTTTATGGCTTTAACCAGTGGAATACCATTCAATGAATTGGTTACTGAAGGAACCGGTTTGGCATTTGTTGTTTTCCCACAGGTATTTAATGTAATGGGGCCTTGGTCATCTCTTATTGGACCATTGTTCTTCTTATGCATTTTATTTGCAGGTTTAACTTCTCTTATGGCTCTGCTTGAAGTGGCTTCATTTGCAATTTCTGAAAAATTCGGATTCTCAAGAAGAAAATCTGCAACTTTGGTGTGCCTTGTCGGATTCTGCATATCATGTTTATTCTCAACTGCTGCAGGAAGTTACCTCTTAGGAATCTTTGACGCATTCCTAAACAACTTTGCATTGCTATTTGGTGTGCTCCTTGAATGTATAATATTTGGTTGGATATACAATTTCGATGAGCTTGTTGAAGTCTTAAACAGTCATTCATCCATTCAAATGGATTCATTCTGGTAGGTCATTATCAAATATATATTACCTGTTTGTATCTTTGTATTGTGGGCTCAAGGAGTTTACAGCACTATTTTAACTGGAGATACTACAAGCCATATGGTTATGCTTGCTTTATCAATAGTTCTTCTAGTTGTTCCAATAGTGTTAACTCTATTGCCTGCAAAGAATGAAGATTATTACAAACCAATTCAAGATGATTCTCAATAATCATCTTTTATTTTTCATTTTTTCTTATTATTTTTACTATTTCTACTATTTTTACTATTTTTATCATTTTAAGTTTTTTTCTATTTTCTCTATTTCCTCTATTTTTCCATAATTTTTTCCAAAATAAGCAAATTTTTTAAATAATTAAAACTTTAATATATTATATAACAATAAAATTCTAAAATAAATTATTTATGAGATGTAATTTAAAATAAAAAAATGATTATTCTTATTGATGTGATGTAAGATGGGTGATGAAATTATAGGAAATAGATGGGATAGTTCAACAGGCTTCCTGATTGCTATGATAGGTGCCATCATTGGACTGTCTGGAATTTGGAAATTTTCTTATCTTATGTATGAAAATGGTGGAGGAACATTCCTTATACCATATATTTTAGCTATTGTAATCATGGCCATTCCTATTTTAGTATTGGAATTTGGAGTGGGTTTCAAGTTCAAGTCAAGTCTGCCTAAGGTGTTTTACAATATCCGGTCGGAGTTTGAAATCATAGCATGGTTTATAGTCTTCTTGATTTTCATAGTTCTGATTTACTATACTTGCATAATGTCTTGGGACCTTATCTACATAGTCCTTAGTTTATTTAAAGGATGGGGCAGTAATCCTAGTGTTTTCTTTACAACAACATTGCTTCATAGCACCTCCAACCCATATGGGCTAACTTATCTTGTAGTTCCTATTGGAGTTGGCTTGATAGTAATATGGGGTTTAATCTATTTATTCTCCCGTAAGGAAATCAACAAGGGAATCTTGACAATCAGCAAAATATCCTTGATATTGTCCTTTGTATTGTTGATTGGCATGTTGATCTTTGCTCTTCAATTGCCTGGCTCCCGTACTGGAATAATGGCATTGTTTAATCCGAACTGGTCTGTGCTATTAGATTTGAATGTATGGCTAGCTGCATTTGGCCAATTGATATTCTCATATGGTTTAGGATATGCAATTGCAAGCACATATTCCTCTTACTTGGGAGACAATGCAAAGCTTATTGACAATGCATGGATCATTGTTTTGGTAAGTCTTGTCTTTGAAGTGTTGGTTTCAGTTCTCCTATTTGCAATCATGGGTTATATGGCATTGGGAAGGAATATTCCAATCACCAGTTTAGTAAGCGACGGATTCTCATTGATATTTGTTGTTTTCCCTAATGTGTTCAATATAATGGATCCATGGGTTTACATGGTTGCTCCAGCATTTTTCTTGCTTATATTTGTGGGTAGCTTAAGCACTGTTTTGGCATTAATCGAACCATTGTCAAATGCAATTAGTGAAAAATTCGGTTGGACAAGGGATAGGGCTGTAAGACAGCTTGTTTTAGTTGGCTTGTTCTTGTCATTCATATTTGCAACTGGAATGGGAGAATACCTTTTAAGAATTACAGACTCATTCATAACTCAATTTGCAATTATATTTGGAGTTCTTCTTGAAATAATCGTTTTAGGTTGGGTTTATGATATTGAGGACATACGTTCAGTCTTAAACAGCAATTCCTATATCAAAGTTGATAAGTCTTGGATAATTACAATTAAATTCATCCTTCCGATTATTTTGACCATTATTTGGATTTTAGGAGTTTACAATTTAATTCTTGTTGGAGATAGACAAAGCTTGCTTGTGCAATCAGTTATCGCTTCAATATTCGTAATTGTTCCTTTGGCATTAACAATTATCCCTTATAAAACAGATTATTTCCTTGACTTATCAGATAATAAGGCTGGAGTAAACTATTTCAAGGAAAAGGAATATGTTGAAAAGACCATTGATGATTATGCAGAAGAGGATCATAATCCATTATTTGATAAGAACGGTTCATTTGTAAGCCCTTATAAGTCCTTAAGGAACAGGTTCAAAAGGAATGATAATGATGATGAAGAGTTGGATGATGCTGTTGATGAAAACAAGTCAAAATCCAGAAGATTGAATAGGTTTGGAAGTTCAAGGTCCAAATCAGGTAAGAATGTCTTAAGAAATGTAGATTTATCCTCTGAAGAGTTTGATTCCCCTTATGATGAGGACTTTGATGATAAGTATAATCGCTATGCTTATGATGATTCCGATTATGGTGCAGAGGATTCCCCTTCAGATAATGGCAAAAAGAAATCAAAATCATTATTTGATAAGATAAACATGTTCAATAGAGATAAAGGTGAATCTGATTTGGATGATGAATTTGATGATGTTAGCTTTGATGATGATTTTGGTAGTGGAGACTACATTTCCCCTATTAGGAATGAAGAGGACACTAAAAAATCAAGGCATACATTTAGAAGCTCTAAGGATGCAGATGTTTTTGACAATTTAGAGGATTATGTTGAAAAGCCTAAGGCTAAAGCTAAACCTAAATCCAAGTCAAAAGCCAAATCTAAGTCTGAATCCAAGTCTAAATCTCCTAAAAAACCTAAAGTTGAAGAACCACCTGAAGAGGAGTATGAGGATTTCAGTGATGATTTCTTTGATGATGGAGTATTCGGTGATGAAGGATACGAATCCCTTTTGGATGATTATGTTGAAAAGCCTAAAGCTAAACCTAAATCATCTAAAAAGAAATCCAAATCTGTTAAAAGAGAATTAAGTGATGATGAAGATAGATATTATGACTATGAAGGAAAAGGGGCAGATTCTGTTTTCAATTTAGATGACTAATTCAAGCTTTTTGACCTTCGGTCAAAAACCTTGACCAAAACTTTTTCCTAAGTTGTGAGTATTTATTTTTATTTATAATTTTTTCATCTTCTTTCT
>JAZNRM010000052.1:0-4123 GCA_045590695.1 Methanobrevibacter sp. | reverse complement strand
AAAATAAAAAAATAATGTAAAAATAAATTAAAAAAAGAAATTAAAGTAGAAACTTTAATAATTTAAAATATTAATTTTTGCCAGGTATTTCCTAATAAAAAAATAATAAATAAGAATAAATATAAAATTTATTCTTTAGATTAAATTATTCTTCCTCATCATCATCTTCGTCTTTTGCTCCTAAGAAACTGAAACAGAAGACCAATATAAGAAGCAATGCTACAACAGGCACAAATACTCCACCAGATAATGATTTGCTTGCAACCTCTTCAAGTTCACTTGCAATTACGTCAGATCCGTCACCTGCTTCACCAGCATCTCCAGCACCATCATTTGCAGAAGATTGTGCATTTGCATTGAAATTTGTATTTACATTACCGAATGCACTTGCACCAGTAGAATCTGAACTTCCGGAACTGCCAGAATTGCTTGATTGACTTGAAGTGCCATTGGTATGAATTGGGCTTCCGGAATTTCCATTGGAACTGTCGTCGGAATTGGAACCGTATCTTGAACCGGTATTTCCTGAAATATGGTTCATTCCGGTGTTATCCTTAACAGCAGCATTTCCTCCACCTTTTGATGAGGATAACTGATTATTTGTAATTGTATTACCAACTGAACCGTCAATGGTAATTGCATTGTCCCCATCAGTTATGATGGTATTGTCTGAAATGATGTTTCCATTGGATCCTTTTTCAAGCAATATTCCAGTGTTGATCAATGTTACTGAATCTGGGTGCTCAGGCCCTTGTGCCGGGTCATTGATACCGTCACCGAATGAATGGATAGTGTTGTGAGTGATATTGTTTCCTGAAGAACTGTAAAGACCCACTTCACTGAAACTACCGTTTGCATAGATTTGGTTGTAGCTGATATCATTGCTCCAAGCGGAATAAAGCTCTACAGCATAAATTCCTGCACGACCGGTTAGATTAAGGGTATTGTCCTTGACTTTAGCACCTTGTGAAATCTCCAATGTCAATCCATATGTATAATTATTGGAATAAAGATTGAATTGATTGTCTTCAACAACGGTGTCTTTAGAGTTGTGTCTTAAAATCATACCCATAGCAAAGTAATCCGCATCTATGGTAATGTTGTTCTTTGCGAAGATGTTTTCACATGCATAAGTCACGGATTTACTTGTATCATCACCAGATGAACCCATTCCATAAAGGAAAGGATCATGTCCGTGAATGTATACATTGTTTTCACTGATATTGTTTCTATTGGACTCATAGTATATGTAAAGACCAATTAGAATGTTTACAGAAGGATTGTAAGGCACTTGGAAACCTTCTACAGTGGAAGTGACTTCTATGTCATTGTGAATGAACTGGTTATCACTTGAGAAGTCCAATATCACACCATATGTCTTGGAAAGCTCTGAAATACTGCGTACTCCGTCAATGCAGATGGTTTCGTAATAAGGATACAATTCACTTGTTCCAATAGCTAAAATGCTATTGTTTTCAAAAAGGGTATTGTATGTCTCATAGGTTAAGAGAGCAAATACCAAATTGTCTCCTTGACATCTTATGCTGTTGTTTGCAACTGTGTTGTTATAGGAGTCACAAAGGTAAATTCCGTAAGATGTATTCTTATCCCATATGCTTATATTGTTTCCAGTGATCACTTCATTATCAGCTTCATAAACATAAATTCCCCAAAGATTGCAATTGCTGTCATCAGTACCGTTATTTATAATATTGAAGTCCTGAACCTTACAGTTGGATGTATTTACAAAGATAGTTGTATCCCTTAAAAATGCGTTATCACCGATAAGGCTAACAATCTTGTTCAAGACTATTTTGCCTTTAGGTGAAAAGCTGCCGCTGAATACTAAAATATCTCCATCCTTAACATTGTCTCTTAACTTGCCGCTTGAATCGAAATAGGTATTGTAGTTCTCTTCAGTAACCTGATAAACTGTACCGTCACCCCATTCCGGTGAATAGTCAATTGCAATAGGGTAGATGATAAGTTTAGTTCCAATTGAGTTGTTTTCACATAACCAGCTTTCAGTGGATGACTGTGCAATGTTTATAGCATAGTCATTTGAAGTGTAGATAGTGTTATTGTAAATGGAAATGTTATAAGGCCTGCTGGATCTTGATTGGTAAATGGATAGGATACCGATTCCCAATCCAGAACCTTGGTTTGTACCTATATTGGATAAGGAGTTTACAATGTTGTCATATACTTCAGTGTCTTGAGGAGTACCTTTTACAGTAATTCCTGCTCCTGACAGGAAGTCTATTGTATTGTTGTGAACCCTTGAATTGTGACCGCCTTCAACATCCCCTATTCTAATACCGTCTCCACTGCTGTTTATTTGGATATAGTTTCCGTAAACGTCACTGTTGGAACCTACAAGAATACCTGCACCAATCACATCTGCATTGTAAATGGAGTTATTTGCAATCAAGGTGTCATTACCACCGTAAATACCGTAATCCCCACCTATACCGTTATTCTCATCAAGACCGTTTATGTCATAAATTCTGTTTCCTATGATATAGTTATGAGCATAGCTTGAATGGATTCCACGGTACATGCGTATAATGGTATTGTTCTCTATATGGTTATAATTTCCAGTTATATAAACACCGTAAGACCAGAATGAAGGAGTTTCAGAAGTTGCCCTGATAGTGTTGTTTGCTATGATATTGTTGCTTGATGTTGATGTACCATAACAAAGGTATACTCCATAGGAATTTTCAACAGTGATGTCATTGTTAACAATTGAATTCCCGTGTGCATCCCTTAAGCTAATACAGGAATGCTGCCAACTGCTGTTGTCTCCAGAATTCTCTTCATCATAATTTACTTCTGATGAGTCTATCGCAGTGTTTACCGGAACAACTGTCTTGATAATGTTATTTTCTACAATACAGTTATAGGTGAAGCCATCAAGTGAAATAGGATAGCCGTTATGCCCTGTTGTGAAAATGTCATTATTGAGAATCCTTATGTTTTTAGATCCAATTACCCATACTGCAGATATGTCTGGAATGTCTGATTCAATTTTCAAGTTGGAAACGATTGCATCATAAGTGAAATTCTCATTTGATACGTTATAGTAGAATATTGGAGAATTCTTTAAGATTGCATCGCTTTCTGTACTTGTAATGGTTAAAGGAATATTTATAACAAATTTCTTATTAGAAAAATTACCGGACAAATTAATAGTATCATTGGCCTTTACCAATGAATTAATTAAATTACCATCAGAATCGAAATAACTTGAATAATTCTCTTCGGTTACAGTGTGTATTGACTTTTCACTATCTCCAATCTTGGATTCGGATTGTGAATTTTCATTTGATATCTCTTCAATGGAACCATCCATATTGGATATGCTATCCTCATCGATTGAATCAGAAATGGAATTGGATTCAGAATCATCTGAAACACCTACATTATCAAGATCTATAGCATTGGAAACTGGACTGGATTCCAAGCTATCTGATAAATTATAATCTAAATCATCGATATTTGATGCACAAACAGTGTTTAATCCCATTAAAAGAAAAATCAGAACGAACATAATGCTGAATCCAATTATTCTTTTACTTCTCATCAAACACCTCCAGTAATTTTCTTTATTCAACAACTATTTTTCATTTAACTAAAACCTAGATAAAAGTTTTTAAACTAAGTTAAAGTTTATCTTTAATAAATATTTTTAAATTAAAGTTTCTTTATAAAATATAAAATATATTTGAAAATATATTTAATACATTATTAATTTATTATAGTTAATATTTATAAATTTATCCCATATAATAATGAAAATATAAAAAGTTAAAAAAAGAGCTTAAAAGTGAAAATAAAAAATTAAAAAGGCAAAAGAAACCCTTCCATAAAAATAAAAAAATAAAAAAATAAAAAAATAAAAAAATAGCATTATATAACAGTGTTATATGACTGTTCCATAAAAAAATAGCAGGGCCTAGATTTGAACTAGGGCTCTCGGGGTTATGAGCCCCGCGGGATCACCAGACTACCCCACCCTGCTATACGATAAAAACAGTATGAAACTATTATATTATTATCTAAAAGATAATATATAAATCTTTCCATATTTCCCATTAAATAAGAAAAAATAAAGAAAATA
>JAZNRM010000051.1:0-6306 GCA_045590695.1 Methanobrevibacter sp. | reverse complement strand
AATAATAAGTTTTAAAAAATATGAAAATCATATTATATATAGTATAAAAAAATATATTTTAAGTATTTTCCAAATGAAAATTTTAAATCTTAAAAATGATTTAAAACTGTTTAATTTAAAAAACAAATGAAATTAATGATTATAAAGTGATAATATGTTAGGACCTTGGGTAGAAAAATACAGACCGCAAACTTTAGATGATGTTGTTGGACAAAAGCATATTGTAAGCAGGCTAAAACAGTATGTAGAAGAAGGAAGCATGCCAAACTTAATGTTTACCGGTCCTGCAGGGGTAGGAAAAACAACATCTGCTCTTGCTCTTGTAAAATCAATTTTAGGCGAATACTGGAGACAAAATTTCCTTGAATTGAACGCTTCTGATGCAAGAGGTATAGAAACTGTAAGGACAAACATTAAGAATTTCTGTCGTCTAAAACCTGTTGGAGCTCCATTCAGGATAATCTTCCTTGATGAAGTGGACAATATGACTAAGGATGCACAGCATGCTTTAAGACGTGAAATGGAAATGTATACAAAAACCGCATCATTCATACTTTCCTGTAACTACTCTTCCAAAATAATTGATCCTATCCAATCCAGATGCGCTATATTCAGATTCACACCAATCAAAGCAGAAGAAATAGCTGATAGATTAAAATATATTGCAGAAGCGGAAGGTTGCCAATATGAGGATGAGGCAATCACTACAATAGTCAATTTTGCAGAAGGAGATATGCGTAAATCCGTCAATATGTTGCAATCTGCAGCATCTACCGGTTCAATTACAGAAGATCATGTATTTGAAGTTGTTTCCAAAGCAAAACCACAGGAAATAAAGAAAATGGTCAATGCAGCTTTAATGGGTGACTTTATGAAATCCCGTGATATCCTAAGGGAAGTGATGATCATGCAGGGTACAAGCGGTGAAGATATGGTCAATCAGATTTACCAGGATGTCTCTTCAAGAGTGATGAATGGTCAAATGGATGGAGATATCTATATGAATTTAATTGGAGCAATAGCTGAAACTGACTTCAGAATAAGGGAAGGAGCTAATCCAAGAATCCAATTAGAGGCATTATTGGCTAAATTCTTATAGAAAGTCAATGAATCTATGAATCTAAGAGATATTGGATATAAGAATTTTATTAAGTAATTTTTATGAATTATATTTAATTTCAGGTAACAATTATGTTATGGACAGATAAATACCGGCCAAAGACTTTTGATGATGTAGTCGGTAATGTAAAGCAAAAAGCAATTATCCAAAAATGGGTTGAAAAGTGGAAAAATGGAGAACCTCAACCACCTTTATTGCTTATAGGGCCAGCAGGAACTGGTAAAACCACAATAGCTCATATCATTGCTGATGAATTCTCTGAATATATAGAGCTCAATGCAAGTGACAAGCGTTCACATGATCTATTGATGACAACTATTGGAGAATCAGCAAATACATATTCATTGTTCGGAAATAACCGTAAATTAATCATAATGGACGAAGTGGATGGTATTCATGGAACCAATGATAGGGGAGGAACTAAAGCTTTAAATAAAATCATCAAGGAAAGCAAACAGCCTATAGTAATGATGGCTAATGATTTTTACAGCAATAAGTTAACCACTATAAAGAAAAATGCCCAAGTCATTAAAATGGATAAGATCAAATCTCCTTCAATCAACAAATATTTACGTGATGTAGTGCTTAAGAATGAAGAGATCGAAGTTGATAAGGACGTTTTGATGAAATTATCCAAGAGATCCAGTGGAGATTTGCGTTCAGCAGTAAACACTTTGCAGGCTCTTGTCGAAAATGGAGGAGAACTCACAGAAGAGGCTCTTGATTCAACTAGCCAAAAGGACAATACCAGCACTATATTCGACACTGTTACAAGGGTATTGAAAAGCAAGAATCCGGAACATGTAAAGCGTTCATTGTTTGAAAACAATGAGGACCCAACATTGGTTATGGAGTATATAGCTGAAAACATTCCAAGGGAATATGAAAGCAATAGGGAAGTCCAGAAAGCTTATGAAATGATTTCTCAAGCTGATTTATACTTTGGAAGAACCCGTTCCAGCCAATATTACGGGTACTGGAAATATGCATCAGACTTTATGGGTGTTGGTGTATCAGTATCAAAAAGGGACACTTACCGTAAGTTCAGCAAGGTTGTAAGTCCTATGGCATTTTCCATGATGGGCAGAACACGTGGTAAAAGAGCTTTAAGAGACCAAATAGCTTCTAAAATGGAAGAGAAGATGCATGTTTCACTTCAAGTGGCTTATACCATATTCCCATACTTTGAGATAATGTTTGAAAATGATGAAGTGGCTTGGGAAATTTCAGACTTTTTAGAGCTTGAAGATGATGAGATCAAATTCTTCAGAAAGAAAAAGATTCCTAAATCTGTAATAAACAAGATGGAAAAGGTCAAGGCAGAGATGAGGGAAGAAGAGAAAGAGGAATGGAGAAAAACCATAAAAGATGGAATATTTAGGGAGATTCCTCCTCAAAAATTGGAAAATAATGAACCTGATTTCATTGAAGAAGAGATTGATGATATCGATTCCCATAAGAACAATACTGTGATAGATATCTTTGATGATTTTGATGACGATGAACTGGATGAAATAGCTAATGAATACTCATTAAGCAATGGTCCTAAGTCAAAGTTAAGGAAAAAGAAATCTTCTGATCAATCTAATGAGGAGAAAAAAGAAGAACAACTAGATAAGGGACAAACCACCTTATTCAGTTTCTAATTTATGATAGATTTAAATACTAAAAGAGCAATATTTATAAAAGAATAATATAATAAAATTAAAATTAAAAATTTATCAAGATTATTCAAATAAAACATAAAGGGGTTTTAATATGAAAGGAACTTGGAAACTTAAATTAAGATTATGGCTTTCCATGCTAGTAATGTTCGGTTTACTGTATGTTTTAATCATGCTTGCCGGTAATTTCCTAGGTTATGGAGGCTTTTATGGATTCTATGCAATTGCAGGTATAGCTGTTTTATTCTTGCAATACTTATTTGGTCCAAAGATTGTCGAAAGTTCAATGGGAGTTCACCAATTAAGCGAAGCTGAAGCTCCTGAACTTCACCAAATGATTGAAGAATTGGCTATGGCTGCAAATATTCCTAAACCTAAAGTAGGTATTTCAAACACTATGGTTCCAAACGCATTCGCTTACGGCAGATCCAAACGTAGCGGACATGTATGCGTTACCAGAGGAATCCTTGGTTTGCTTGATCATGATGAGCTTAAAGCGGTTTTAGGACATGAAATATCCCACATTAAGCATAATGATATGGCCATTACCACTATAGTCAGTGCAATTCCATTGGTTTGTTACTACTTATCTTTCTCACTTATGTTTTCTGGTGGAGGAGACAATGACAATGGTGGAGCAATTTTAGGTGTATTGGCATTGATTGCTTACTTCTTAGGACAATTGATTGTACTCTTCATTTCAAGAATAAGAGAATATTATGCAGATGCAGGAAGTGTAGAATTAGGTTGCAGACCTGAAAAATTAGCTTCTGCACTATATAAATTGGTTTATGGTGCAGCTAGAGTTCCACAATCTGAAATCAAGGATATTGAAGGAACAAAGGCATTTTTCTTGACTGACATCTCCAATGCAAGAAATGAATTCAATAATTTAGCTCAATTGGATTTAGATCATGATGGCACTATCAGTGCAGAAGAGCTAAATGTCTTAAGAGATTCTAAAGTCAATGTAGGTGCTTCCAATAAGATGATGGAATTATTGTCTACACACCCAGATATGCTTAAAAGAATAAAAAGATTAGCAGACAATAACTAATCTTTTTAATATTTTTTAATATTTTTTAAATTTTTTAATTTTTTAATATTTTTTTAATATTTTTTTTAATTAATTCTTGATTTTTTAAGATAATGTTTATACACTATCTTACAATTTTTTTATATCTTTTTAAAATAACATATATTTATATAATAGTAAAACTAATATTAGTTTGTATAATTAAAAACTAATTTATTAGTTTTCAAAAGCTCTTGCTACTAAGATTTATATACTAAAATACAAATTTTTATATAAAATTAATAATTATAAACAATTTAATCTTATAAAATAAAATTTAAAATAATATAAATGGTGAAATGATGAGTACCGAAAGAAAGAACATTATACTTAAGGGAGGAAGAGAGCATAACCTCCAAAACATTGATTTATCCATACCAAGAGACCAGTTTGTAGTGGTTACAGGTTTAAGTGGTTCAGGTAAATCAACACTTGCATTCGACACCATTTATGCTGAAGGACAGCGTAGATATGTTGAATCATTATCAGCTTATGCAAGACAGTTTTTAGGCCAAATGAAAAAGCCTGAAGTAGACTATATTGAAGGATTGTCACCTGCAATTTCAATTGATCAAAAGACTACAAAGGTTAATCCAAGGTCAACAGTAGGTACCATTACAGAAATTTACGATTACTTGCGTTTATTGTTTGCAAGAATAGGAGTTCCACATTGTCCTAAATGTGGAAGGGAAATATCTCATCAAACCATTGGACAGATAACAGAATCCATTATTGAAGAGGGAGAAGGAACTAAGATACATGTGCTTGCTCCTGTAGTCAAGGACCGTAAAGGTGAGCATAAGGACATTTTAGAGGACTTCAGAAAGAAAGGTTTTGTTAGAGTACGTGTAGATGGTGAAATAAGAGGTCTTGATGAGGATATTGAGCTTGGAAAGAACTTCAGACACAATATAGAGCTTGTAGTTGATAGGCTAGTCATTAGGGAAGGAATTGACTTCCAAAGAAGGTTATCAGATTCTGTAGAAACCGCTTGTAATTTTGCAGAAGGTCTTGTAACTGTAATGTTTAATAAAAGGGATGATGAAGGAAATGAATCCACATATGAAAAAACCTATTCCGAAGACTTTGCATGTACTAACTGTGGCATAAGTTTCCAGGAATTGACACCTCGTATGTTTTCATTCAATGCACCTCAAGGAGCATGTCCTGAATGTAACGGTATTGGTACCAAAATGGAAATGGATCCTGACTTGATTGTGCCTAATAAGAACTTAAGCCTAAACGATGGAGCTGTTGTTCCATGGTCAAAATCAACTAAAAAGGAAAATTACTATTATCAAATGCTTAAGGCAGTTGCTGACCACTTCGGTTTTAGCATGGATACTCCGTTTAAGGATTTAACTGAAGAACAGCAAAACATTATTCTCTATGGATCTAATGAAAAGGTAGCATTTGCATTTAAAAGAAGAAACAGGTCATACAGAGTAAACCGTAAGTTCGAAGGTGTCATTACAAGAATGGAAAGATTATATATTGAAACCAAATCCAATTATAACAGAAGCTATATCTCTAAATTCATGAGCGACCGCAAATGTCCTGTTTGTGGGGGAAGAAGGCTTCGTCCAGAGGTTTTAGCTGTAACTGTAGGTGATAAGAACATTATGGATGTATGTGATTTGTCCATTAAGGACAGTTATCAGTTCTTCCAGGATTTAGAGCTTACAGAAAGGCAACTCTTTATTGGAAAGGAGATCTTAAAGGAAATCAAGGCAAGATTGAAGTTCCTTGTTGATGTGGGATTGGACTATATTACAATGTCAAGGTCTTCTGGTACATTATCCGGTGGAGAGGCACAGAGAATAAGACTTGCTACCCAAATCGGTTCTGGACTTGTTGGAGTTTTATACATTTTGGATGAGCCAAGTATTGGTCTTCACCAAAGGGATAATAAGAAGCTTATAGGCACTTTAAAGCATTTAAGGGATATTGGAAACACCTTAATCGTTGTAGAGCACGATGAAGAGACAATTTTATCTGCAGATTATGTTGTTGACATAGGTCCTGGTGCTGGTGAGCATGGTGGAAAAATCATTGCAGAAGGAAGCCCAGAAGAGATAATGAATTCTCCAGACTCAATTACAGGAAAATACTTGTCCAGAAGGGAAACCATTCCTATCAATACAGAAAGAAGAGCTGGAAATGGCAAGTTCCTAACTGTTAAAGGTGCAAGAGAGAACAATCTTAAGAACGTAGATGTTGATATTCCATTAGGAGTCTTTACCTGTGTTACTGGTGTAAGCGGTTCTGGTAAAAGCAGTTTGATCAATCAAGTCTTGTATAAGGGTTTATCAACTATCATAAACAAGAAGTATTTGCATCCTGGAAAGCATGATTACATTGAAGGAATTGAAAATATTGATAAGATCATTAGAATAGACCAAACTCCTATCGGTAGAACTCCACGTTCAAATCCTGCTACATATGTA
>JAZNRM010000050.1:0-3450 GCA_045590695.1 Methanobrevibacter sp. | reverse complement strand
AAATGAACAAAAAATATCCATCTTAGACATTAAAAATAATTTTTAAACTATTATATTTATTAATGATTATAAATAAATTAATTAATATTATTAAATTACTGATTAAATAATAATACTTTAATAATTACTCAAAAGACATATGAAAATCATGGAGAAATTATATGATTTGGAATGAAAATGCAGAATGCATGGAAAGGGAAGAAAAGAAAGAAATGCAACTTGCCCTATTCCAGCAACAAGTAAAAAGAGTTTATGAAAATGTGCCATTTTACAAGAAAAAGTTTGATGAAGCTGGATTCCATCCAGATGACTTGAAGACTCTTGATGATATCAGCAAAATACCATTTACCACAAAAGCTGATTTAAGGGAAGCTTACCCATTCGGCTTATTTGCTGTGCCAGATGATGAGATCATAGAAATCCACAGTACCTCTGGAACCACTGGAACTCCTGTTGTATCCGGATACACTCAAAAGGACATTGACATTTGGGGAGAATGTACTGCAAGAGCTATTGCTATGGCTGGAGGAGACAAAAACTCAAAGATCCAAAACTCATACGGATACGGATTATTTACAGGAGGATTTGGAATCGACCACGGTGCAAAGGCAATGGGTGCAACCGTCATACCAATGTCTGCAGGAAACACTGCAAGACAACTAAAGATTATGGAAGATTTCCAAAGCGACATTTTAACATGCACTCCTTCCTATGCAATGTATTTAGCTGAATCCCTTGAAAAAGAAGGATACACAGCAGATGATATTAGCTTGCATGCAGGTATTTTTGGAGCGGAAATGTGGACTGAAGAAATGAGAAACAGCTTAGAGGAAAAGCTCGGAATTACTGCTCATAACATTTATGGATTAACTGAATTGATGGGACCTGGTGTCTCTACCGAATGTGAATACCAAACAGGACTACATATTCAAGAAGATCACTTCTATCCTGAAATCATTGACTCTGAAACTGGAGAAGTCCTTGAAGACGGACAAAAAGGGGAATTGGTCTTAACCAACCTTACAAGAGAAGGAATGCCAGTTATCAGATTCAGAACAAAAGACATAACTGCACTTAGAAGAGATGAATGCCCTTGTGGAAGAACCACTGTTAGAATGGACAGAATCACTGGTAGAAGCGATGACATGTTAAAAATCAAGGGAGTAATGGTTTACCCATCTCAAATTGAAGCTGCTATCTTGCAAATCGAAGGATTAACTGCAAACTATCAAATTCATGTATCAAGACCAAAAACTCTTGACGAAATCGAAGTTAAAGTGGAAACTTCACCTGAAGTGTTCTCTGATGAAATGAAGAAGATTGAAGAGTTTGAAAGAAGGATTGCAAGAAAGATCCAAAGCGCTATTGGAATCAGTGTAGATGTAACTTTAGTAGAGCCTGAATCCTTGCCAAGAAGTGAAGGAAAAGCTATTAGGGTTATTGATGAGAGGAACTTTGATTAGTTGAACTTATAAATATATTATGTTGATTATTAAGAAAGTGATAACATGAGTGTAAAACAACTTTCCGTATTTCTTGAAAACAAAGAAGGAAAATTAAAAAAAGCTGTTAATGCAATGTCACAAGCAGGAGTAAACATTAGAGCTCTTTCCATTGCAGACAGTTCCAAATATGGAATCTTAAGATTAATTGTTTCCGACAATGAAACAGCAATAAATGCTTTAAAAGAAGAAAAATTCACAGTTAAGGAAACTGATGTAATTGTTGTAGGAGTTAAAGACGAACCTAACGGACTTAATACCATGCTTGAAATCCTTGAAAAGGAAAGCATTAATGTTGAATACCTTTATGCATTCGTCAGCTCTAAAACCGATGAAGCTATTGTTGTTGTTAAAATCGAAAACTATGAAGATGGTGTAAAAGCATTGGAAGATGCTAATGCCAACCTCTTATCCAAAGAAGATTTAGCTGAATTATAAATCTTCTTATTTTCTCTTTTTTATTTTTTATTTTTTTAATTTAATTTTTTTACTTTACTTTGAAACTATTCCTTAAAACTTAATTTTTTTAATATATTTTTTTAATTTATTTAGAAAAACTTTTTTAAAAATTAATTTTTTATTACTGCTATTTTTTATAATTTGTTTTTTTAAATGTTTAGTTCTCATTGCCATTTTCTAATCTCTCTATCAGTTTTAACAAAGAAATTTAAAAAAAATTAATATAGGTATAAACATATAGTATACAATATCGATAAATGATTATGGAGATAATATGTTAAACAGACTTAAGGAAATTAGCTTAGGCAATTGGATTCTAATCGCAATGATACTGGGTATGATTGTAGGCATTATACTGAATTTTTATGTTAGCGACCCACTTATCAAAGATGTGATATTAATAGACAATGTCTTCTTTTTAGGAGGAAATCTGTTTATCAAATTGATGAAGATGTTGGTAGTTCCACTTGTTTTCTGTTCCATAATTGTAGGAGTAACCTCCATTTCAGATATTAGAAAAATCGGTTCAATCGGTGGAAGAGCCATTTTAATCTATCTTTTAACCACTGCATTGGCGGTTTCAATAGCTCTTTTTATAGCAGGGATCATCGAACCAGGTATCGGTTTGAATATGGCCAATCTTGCAGATCCTTCAAATGTTACAACTAATGTGACAATAACCAACACTATTTTAGACATGATTCCGGATAATCCTTTAAACTCATTAGCTAACGGGGATATGTTACCAGTGATTATTTTTGGAGTTATTGTGGGATTTATCCTTGCTAAATTAAAAGAAGAAACAAAAACAGTGAATAAACTTTTTACTGAAGGGAATACAATTATGATGGAAATGACTAATATAGTCATGAAATTTGCTCCAATAGGCGTTTTTTGTTTAATCGCTAAGACATTTGCCACATTAGGAATGGATGGATTAATGCCTTTAAGCAAATATGTTGCATGCATACTCCTAGCTTTAGCAGTGCAAGCGTTTATTGTTTATCCAACATTACTTGTCATCTTCACAAGATTAAATCCGATAAAATTCTTTAAGAGATTTTTCTCTGTAATGCTATTCGCATTTTCATCCTCATCATCAAATGCAACCATCCCATTAACTTTAGAGAAATTAAGTGAACTGGGAGTGTCTAAAGATGTTTCATCATTTACAATACCATTAGGCGCTACCATCAATATGGATGGAACCGCGATAATGCAAGGTGTTGTAGTTATGTTTGCAGCACAGGCCTATGGAATTGATTTAGGGTTAAGCGCATTGATTACAGTGGTATTTACAGCAGTTATGGCTTCAATTGGAACAGCAGGTATCCCATCCGTAGGATTAGTTACCTTGAATATGGTATTTGCCTCTGTAGGGTTGCCAACAGATGCAATAGGCATAATCATGGGAATAGACCATATCCTGGATATGATCAGATCAGCAGTGAATGTGACTGGTGATGCAATCTGTACCATAATCGTTTCA
>JAZNRM010000049.1:0-15315 GCA_045590695.1 Methanobrevibacter sp. | reverse complement strand
TTTATTAGAAATAAAATAATATAACTATATTAAGTAATTATTAATTTTAATCAAAATTGATCTTAAGGAGGCAAAATATGGTAAAGGTAAGTGTAATGGGTTCAACCGGTGTAATAGGTAAAAACGTCACTTTTAAATTGGCTAGAGCAGATACAATCAGTGAAGTTGTATTGTTTTCAAGACCTGAAAGCATAGATAAAGCTAAGGGTCAAAGCTATGACATGTATGATGCTTTAGCTGCTGAAGATATTGATTGCTTGCTCACTCCATCATGCAATTATGAGGATTTGGCAGAATCTCATATTGTATTGATTTCTGCAGGTGCTCCAAGGCATGAAGACATGAGCAGAAGGGATTTGGCTTTTGTAAATGCTAAAATAGTTTCCAATTATGCTAAGCAGATATCCATTCATGCGCCAGATGCCATTATTTTGGTTGCTACAAATCCTGTGGATGTAATGACTACAATCGCTTTGGACGCTTCAGGGTTCGATAGAGACAAGGTCATTGGTGTAGGAAACCACTTGGATTCCTTAAGACTCAAGAATTACTTTGCAAGAAGATTGAACATCAACAGCAGTGAAATACATACAAGGGTTATCGGTGAGCATGGGGACAATATGGTTCCTCTTTTAAGTTCAACAACCATTGGTGGTATTCCTCTGAAATACTTTATTAGAGAGGTGGAATTGGACATTAAGGAAATCATTCAGACCCTTAGAAATGCAGGAAACACTATCATTTCCAAAAAGGGAGCAACTGAATATGGTCCTGCCTATGCTATTTCAAACCTGATCATAACACTCATTACAAATTCCCATAAGATATTGACTGTAAGCTTATACTTGGATGGTGAAATCGCTGGTGTCAAGGGAGTTTCATTAGGTGTTCCTTCTGTCTTATCCAAGAAAGGAAATGCAATGATCGTTCCTATTCATATGAATGATTATGAGACTAAAAAGTTCCAATCAGCTGCTGAACAGATTGGAAAGCTTACAGAAGAAGTCAGAGAAAGCCTAAAAGAAGAATAAAGATTTATCTACTTATTTTCTTCTTATTTTTTATATTTTTATCTATTTTTTTAAAAAGAGTATTCTATTTATCTTATCTATTTCTATCTATTTTTTATAAGTTTTTAAAAAAAGTTTAAATATCTAAAAATCAATTAGTTTTTGAAAAAAAAAAAGAAAATAAAGTTTATAATTGATTATAAACTTCAAAATATTTATTCTGCATTATAGATTAATTCTGCAGGTACTAAAGGAACATCATTCTTAAGTAAAACAGCTTCCAATTGATCTAAATCTTCAGTATGCAATAAAAGACCTGCTTTTTCAGTTCCACCATATGCAATAGCATAGAGGTATTCAAGGTCGATATCCTCGTCATTTAAGATCTTTAAGATTGAAGCAATTCCTCCTGGTATGTCATCCATCACTGCTCCAATTACTGGAGTCTCCTTAACAATGTAATGATTGCTTTCCAATATTTCTTTTGCTTTTTTATAATCTGGAACAACCAATCTTAAAATACCGAATTCGGAAGTGTCAGCTAAAAACAATGCCTTGATGTTTATGTCATTTTGACCAAGCAAGTCTGTCACTTTATATAAATTTCCCTTTTGATTTTCCAAAAATATGGATAGTTGTATGAATTGATACATATTTTATCTCCTTTTTGTGTTTTTTCCATCATCAATAAAATTACTATTTGATTAATCATTAATTAATGTAAATTACGTTTATCGATCACTCTTTGTATTTTACCTTTTGTGCTTCTTGGAATGCTCTTAGGTGCAACTAAGCTAACATTAACTGCAATTCCAATCTCATTTTGAATGTATTCTCCGATTTTACGTTTAACCCCTATCATCTCTTTGATGTCATCTGAGAAGAGAGCTTCAGAAGCTTCAACCTTGATTTCAATTTCATCCATTATGTCTGGACGGGTTACAATGATTTGGTAATGTGGCTCGATGTCACTGACCTTAAGAAGTGCCTTTTCGATTTGTGATGGGAATACAGCAACTCCTTTAACCTTGATCATGTCATCAGATCTTCCAGTGATCCTTTCCATTCTTGCAAGTGTCCTTCCACATGCACAGGTATCATAGTGAAGTGCAGTGAGGTCTTTTGTTCTGAATCTGATTATAGGCATGCTTTCCCTTTCAAGGTTAGTCAATACCAATTCACCATGAGTTCCTTCAGGCAAGGTGTTTCCAGTGTTTGGGTCAATGATTTCAGGATAGAAGAAATCCTCTGCAATGTGCAAACCGTTCTGTGCAGGACATTCCATACCTACACCAGGGCCCATCAATTCGGTAAGACCATAGATATTGTATGCCTTGGTCTTGAAAGTGTCTTCGATTCTTTCTCTCATTTCAGCGGTCCACATTTCAGCTCCAAAACCAATTGCCTTAAGACCGAGCTTTTCAAAGTCTATTCCTTCCTCTTTAGCAACTTCTCCAAGGTAGATACCATAGGATGGAGTGAAAATAAGGCAGGTAGTACCGAAGTCTGCCATGATTTCAACTTGTCTTCTTGTTTGGCCGGTTGAAATAGGGATGATTGTTGCTCCTAATCTGTGAGCACCATAGTGAACACCGAATCCACCTGTAAACAATCCGTAACCATGGGTGTTCTGTATGATATCGTCTTCATCAAGACCCATCATGGTAAGTCCTCTTGCAACGATTTCTCCCCAATTGTCAATGTCTCTTTGGGTGTATCCGCTTACAACAGGCTTTCCAGTAGTTCCGGATGAGGAATGTACCTCTATGATTTCCTTCTTATCAACTGCAAACATTCCAAATGGATAACATGCTCTTAAATCATCTTTAGTAAGGAATGGCAACTTTTCAATATCCTTTAAGGTTTCTATGTCTTCAGGGAAAACATTTGCTTGAGTGTACTTTTCAGTGTAAAATGGGATCTTGTCAAATGCCCTTTTTACAGTAGCTTGCAACTTCTTCAACTGAAGTTCAAAAATGTCTTCTCTTGACATGCATTCAATTTCTTCATTCCACATATTCTAACCTTTTTGTTTTTGTGTAATTTTTGAATTTTTGTAATTATTATGATTATAATTAAATTTCTTATTTTTTATATATGATAATTTGTATAATTAATTTTTTTTTAAGTTTATTTGATCAATCCTAAATTTTTCATGTATTCTAAACTTTTTTCAATGAAATCTACAGACATTAACTCTAACATGTAGATGCCATCATACTTTTTCTTAGTAAAAACATCAAAGAACCCATTTACATCAAAAGTCCCTTCACCTAATGCAAGGTGTGTGTCATCATCACCAGGATTATCATGCACATGTATGTGTTTAATTGAGTCGAAGTAAATTTCATCTGGAGTGAAGCCATTTGTATGGGCATGACCTATATCCATAGTCATAGGAAGGTCAAGTTTGACTAATGTATCATTCAGTTGATTCACATCCATGAACATGAAGTCAGTGATGTTGGGGAGATTTTCAATGCATGCATCTACTCCACTGTCTTTTGCATAGTTGCCTATGACTTCAAGATGTTCCTCTGATATTTTATAGACCAAGTCTTCCTTCCCTCTTCCATGGAATCCAAGAATTCCTGGATGAACAACAACAAGATTGCTGTCAATCATGTTTGCAAGGTCAATTGATCTTTCAATTTCTCTTACTGAAAAATCTGCTATCGCAGGATTTAAGGAAGCGATATTGATGTCAATGAATGGAGCGTGAATGGTATATTTCAAGTCATATGAATTTATCAGGTCTATTAATTCACTATCGTCATTAATGTCTCTATAAGGATAATCATGGACTATTTCAACATAATCGATATATTTGTTGCTGTCGAAGTATGCTAAAGCCTCTTCAATTGTTCTGTCTTCTGTTGCTAGCATTGAAGCTCCTATTTTCATTTTTTTACCTCAATCATTTTATAAATTATATTAATTTTAAGCTTTTCAGATATTCAATGCTCTTTTCAATATAGTCTTTTGAACTCAATTCAAAATTGTATATTCCATCATACTTGTTTTTGGAGAATATTTCAAAGAACTTCTTAAAGTCTATAATTCCCTCTCCTAAAGGAAGATGGGAGTCATGAACACCGTCATTGTCATGGATATGGATATGCTTAATGTTATCAAAATATACATCATCTACAGTAAATCCTGCTGTATATGCATGGCCTATATCCAATGTCATAGGCAAATCAGTTCTTTCCAGAGAGTCATGGAGTTGATTGATGTCTTGATACATGAATCCCCTTAGTCTTGGAAGGTTTTCAATGCAGGTATGCACTCCATTGTCCTTAGCATATTCGCCAATGGTCTTCAGGTTCTTTTCTGCTATGGAATAAACTTCTTTCATGTATTCCTTGTCATTATTGAATATGCTTCTTCCTGGATGAATTACAACTATATCACTGTCAAGAGTGTTTGCAAGGCCTATTGATCTTTTTATCTCTTTAATTGCCGCTTTTGAAAGAGCTGGATTGACAGAGGCAGTATTCACTTCAATAAATGGAGCATGAACAGTATATTTCAAGTTATAGGAGTTCATCTTATCTATTAGGTCCTTTTCATCATTCATATCCCTGTTTGGATAGTCATGAAAGAGTTCCATATAGTCAATATACCTGTTTGATTCGAAGTAGTCCAATGACTCTTCTATAGGTATTATCTTTCTTGGGAATACTGAAGCTCCTAATTTCATCTTCTTGCCTCTTATTTTATTAATCTCTAACTCTTGCAACTACTCTAAGGCCTTGATCTAAGCCTTCCATTATCTCTTCAGTCAAGTCAAGGTTCTTATGAAGCTTTACATAACCTCTTTTTCCTACAGTTGCTGTAAATAGGTATTTGTCCTCTAATAGAATGTCAAAGGCACATCCAACATATTTCTTGCCAATAGGCAATACGAGATGGTCCTTTCTTATTTCAGGATAGAGTTCAAAGACTTCATAGTAGAATTCAGATGTTTCTCCTTCTTCATAATCATCTTCATCTTCGCTTAAGTCAAAGTAGTTGTCCTTGCTGTAATCCTTCTTGCCTTCATCAATGATATAATCATCTATATTATCATTATACTCTTTCAATTGGGACTTTTTGGACTTCTTATGCTTGTCTTTCTTATCCTTTTTTGATTTTTTAGACCTTTTTGAAAGTCTTTCTGCAAAGCTGTCAGGTGCCTTTTCAAGAGGTTCAACATTCATGCTTATTCCAATCTCATTTTCAAGTTCGGTTATTCTTTTACCGCCTTTTCCAATGATTTTAGGAATGTACTTTTCAGTGATGTAAATGTTCACTCTTCTGTCGCTTTCCATGCTCACTTCAATAGCGGCCTTAGGAACTATTCTTTTCATTGTTCTTAGGATTTCCCTTTCAGCAATCAATTGTACAGGTGTCTTGTCCTTATTATTTGCCTTTTTGGACTTTTCAACCATTCCAATGTCCATAACGATAGTCTGTTCACCGTAAGTGTAGATCTCATTTACAAGAGTGCCTGTTTCAAAGTCTCTTACTTCAATTACAGGTCTTGCAAGGTCTCTTTCTTCCATGCCTGTTGGAACTTTTACTGTAAGCTTGTTTTCATAAATGGCAGATATTTCACCATCTTCAATATAGATTGTAGTGTCTACAATTGATGGGATTGTACCTAAATCAACTCTGCTTGCAATCCTTTGTATCGCATCGATAGGCCTTGTAGCGTGAACAACTCCAATCATTCCTACACCAGCAAGACGCATGTCTGCAAATATCTTGAAGTCATGGTTCTTTCTAAGCTCATCATAGATTGTAAAGTCAGGTCTAACCAATAGAAGTATATCTGCTGTATTTTCCATATCCCCTTCAAGAGGAGCGTATTGGGTGATTGTATCTCCAACTTGCAAGTCTCTTGGAGATTCCATGGTTTTCACTACCTTGTTCAATTCCTCATCATAGAATTTAGCTATTGCCTGTGCAAATGTACTTTTACCTGCTCCAGGTGAACCTGAAATAAGTATTCCTCTTGCACTGTTTGTCAATCTTTCAATCAATTGACTTGATAAGTGGTATTGGTCAAGTGAAACTTCAGCTACAGGTCTAACTGCAGTTATTTCAAGGGCTTCTGAGAAAGGAGGCCTTGCTATTGATATCCTAAGGTCTCTTGATTGCACTACAATAGCCCCTTGCCTATCAACTTCCAAGTATGTTTTAGGATCATACCTTTCCTTTTCAAGGATTTCCTCTGCAATAAGCTCCAATTGCTTGTAAGTGAATTTCTCATCTGCGAGCTTTACAAGTTCAATATGTCCTGGCTTTCCCTTTTTAGCCATTGGAACAACATTTTCCTTTAAATGAACGCTCATTGTGTCATCATCAAAGAACTTAGCTATTTTCAAGTCTATTGCACCTTTGTATTCCTGTGCATAGTAAATGGTAGGAATTCCTTGTGCTTCTGCAGTCTTTGCTTGGATCTTATCGCTTGTTAATAGTAGTGCAAGTTCATCCTTTGCAACATCTCTGATTAATCCGTCTATTTCTCCAAGCTTCGCATTGTCCTTTTCAAATTTGGTTGGCCTTCTGCCAGTGATTCTTATTGAGAGCTTTCCTATTTCAGCCAAGTCCTGAAGTTTCTTTATGTTTTCAAGACCTCTGATTCCAGTTGGCCTTTGATTGTTAGCTTGATGTTCGAGTTCTGCGATTACAGCTTCTGGTATGATGATTTCAGGATAGTTCAATCCTTTTTCTTTTATTATTTTCTCTACATTGCCTTCTATGATTGCACTTGTATCTGGCACAATCCTTTTTATTTCATCGTAATCATCTTCATCATTGTATTCGCTGTTGTAATCATAATCCATTATTTCACCTCCTTTTGAGGTTTTTGATAATCCATTAAATATTATCCATACATTTCCTTTGGATCAAACAATCTTTCAGAGATTATTTCAATATCATCTTCTGTAAGATTGTCAATGTCAATGTTCTCCTTATCAATGTCCAATTGCCTAAAGAAGCAAGATCTGTATCCTTCGTGGCATGCTGCACCGATTTGCTCAACCTTCATTATGATTGCATCTGCATCACAGTCAATGTACATTTCCTTAACTGTTTGAACATTTCCAGAGCTTTCTCCCTTTAGCCATTGTTTTTGTCTTGAAGTGGAGTAGTAATGTGCCTTTTTGGTCTTTAAGGTTTGCTCTACAGCTTCCTTATTCATGAAAGCCACCATCAAGACTTCGTTTGTTTGCCAATCTTGTGCGATACCGATTACCAAATCTTCTCCACCCATATTAAGTCTGAAATTCAATTCCATTGTCACACCTTAATTATTAGTATAATTTGTCTTTAATATAATCGACTACTTCATCAATAGCTACCAATTCCTGTTCTCCAGATAGCATATCCTTTACAGTGACTTTTCCTTCTTCAAGGTCACGTTCTCCAACTAAAACAGTGTATTTAACGTCTATCTTATTTGCATAAGCCAAGATCTTCTTGAATTTCTTTCTGGACAAGTCAACTTCAGTTGGAATGTCTGACTTTCTTAAATCCTGTGCTATGCTGAATGCATCCTGTCTTGTAGAGTCTGAAATAGCTGCAACATAAGTGCTTACGATAGGTTCAAGTTCTGGCTTTCCATTAAGCTCTTCGATTGCATTCATCAATCTATCAAATCCTAATGCGAATCCTGTAGAGACAACGTCTTCTCCACCGAATAATTTAACGAGATTGTAAGTTCCTCCACCGCACACTTGCTTTTGTGCACCAAGTCCTTCCACATATACCTCAAACACTATTCCAGTATAGTAGTCAAGTCCTCTTGCCACTCCAAGATTTAATTTGTAATTGAACACTTGGAAGCTTTCAAGGGTTTTTACAAGTTCCTTGAACTCTTCAAGAGATTCCTTGGTTTCTTCATAAGGTGATACGAGTTCCTCTATATCTTCAATTATTGAAGAGTCACCAACCATATCCATCAATTTGAACAATACTTCATTGAGTTCTGGATTGTCCTTGATGATAGGATTGTCTCCAACAAGGGATTCCTTCAATAATTCCTTATCTCCCTTATCGATAACAACCATGATTTCCCTTTGTGTAGCAGTATCTATATCAAAGTGAGCAAAGAGTCCTCTAATGATTCCTAAGTGGTTTACATTGAATTCTGCAGTAGTGATTCCAAGCTCTTCAATAGCATTGTTACACATAGCTATTACTTCTGCTTCACCTTCAGGAGTCTTTGCACCAATCAATTCACATCCAAATTGCCAGAACTGTCTGAATCTGCCTTTTTGTGGTCTTTCATATCTGAAGCAGCTTCCATAGTAGTAAATCTTGATTGGCTTTGAGGTTTTCTGTAATTCATTTAAGTATAATCTTGCAATAGGAGCGGTAATTTCAGGTCTAAGTGCTAGGTCTCTGTCTCCCTTGTCCTTAAAGTTGTATAGTTGATCTACAATTTCCTCTCCGGATTTTGTAGTGAATAATTTTAACTCTTCAAATAAAGGTGTTTGAACTTCACCAAAACCATAGTTTTCAAATACATTTCTTAAAATGTCTTCAGCATGTTTTCTTTGCCTCATTTCTTCAAAGAGGAAGTCTCTTGTTCCCCTTGGTCTTTCAAATTCCATTATTGATTCTCCAATGTTTTTAATGATTAATCAGTATAATTATTGTTTTAAATAGTAAATCGTTTAACAATATTATATTTGATATTTATTTTATATAATAGTTGTTAATATTATAGTATTTCAATCAATTTTATTGAATTTTATGATTTAAAAAATATTCTTTTTTATCATTTGTTTTTTGGATTAAATTGACATCATTATTTGGAATGAATTTTTTTTAATAATACATAAAATTTTAAATGATAAAATACTATTAATTATTATAAAAAAATTAAGTGTGAATTATGTTTGAAGAATTGCATGAACTCTTAGAGGATAAAAAGGTCTCAAAGAATAAGCTCTTGGCTATTTTAAAGGAAAAAGCCCAAAAGATATCTGTTTTTGATTTGATGGATGCCAATAAGTATATACTTCAGGATGTGGAGTTTGTACAGGACAAATATCAGGATGAGTTCCGTCAAGCTTATGTCAAGCAATTCATTGGCCATATAAACAATATTAAAAAGGACAATACCGATTATGACAGCATGGGCAAAAAGGAGAGAATTGATAAGAAACAGTTTGAAAAGTCATTAGAGGATTTGCATAATGTTTATGATGGTGTGGACTTTGACAAGGATAAGGTACAGCTTATTTACTGTTTGGTTTCTCTATATGCCACATTTATATTGAATGAACCTATTCATTCTTTGGACACTCCTTTCCCAGGCAATTTGAAGATAAAGAAGTTAGGTAAGTTCTATTATTGTCCTGTTAAGGCAACTCAAAAGAATACTGAAGGGGCAGTTTGCAATATATGCATTTCACGCGAGATTGATTATGATCCAAAATTAAATGCAAGCAGTTAAGGATTATTTTTTTAAAAGAATCATTCATATAATTGATTAACACTTTGTGATAGGATGTTTGAAAAGTTTGATGCATTGATAGGGGAAGATGATAAAATATCTAAGGACGATCTTATGGTTGTCTTAAAGGAAGAGCTTACTGATGTTTCTGTTTTTGATTTGATGATCATATCTGCCGAAATCATTGAAAACAACAAGTATGTTCAGGAATCCTATCAGGAAAAAAGCAAAAAGATTTACATAGACTTTTTCTTAAACAGAGTAAAGGAAATAAGAAGCAATGATACTGTTTATAATGATTATTTCAAAAGGGATGACTTTGTAGAAAAACTAAACAATCTAAAAGATATTTACAAAAATGTTTCTATAGATAGAAAAAACAAAAGCCCACTTATTAATTTGGTGGTATCCCTTTACACTACATTTGTGCTTGATGAGCCTATTCATCCTATTGGAACTCCTTTCCCAGGTTCTTTAGAGGTTATAATGGAAAATGGGGTTTATTATTGCCCAGTTAAAGAGGCTAATATGAATACTCCAAATTCTGTGTGCAGACTTTGTATAGCTGAACAGTTAGAGTTTTAATTATATTATGGGATTTTTTATAATTATTTAATTTATAAATTTTAATAGTGATATTATGGTAGATGGAAAAACACAGATATTGGGAGTTATCGGAGACCCTATTGAACATACTTTCTCCCCAGCTATGCATAATGCTGGACTTGATGCTTTAAACTTAAATTACATTTATCTTCCATTTCATGTTAAGCAGGATAGATTGAAAGAATGCGTTGAAGGTGCAAAATCTATGGGCATGCGAGGTTTGAATGTAACCATACCGCATAAAACCAATATCATGAAACACCTTGATGATATCGATTCAGTAGCTTCAATGATTGGTGCAGTAAACACCATTCAATTCATTTATGATGAAGATAATGAATCATCCAATCAAGATAATGAAATCAATGTAAAAACTAAAGGATTCAACACTGATGGATATGGATGCGTCCGTGCAATTGAGCAAAAAACTTCAATAAAAGACAAGAAAGTTACCATCACTGGTGCAGGTGGAGCATCAAGGGCAGTTGCATTTCAGATAGCAAACAGTGGAATAAGTGAATTGTCAATTTTAAATCGTAATCTAAGTAAAGCAGAATCTCTTGCAGATGATTTAAAGACTAATTTAAGCACTATTGGTATTGATATAGATATTAATGCTTATGATTTAGACAATTTGAAAAGAGAACTCTCAGATTCTGATATATTTATTGATACAACTCCTATTGGAATGTATCCGAATGTAGATGATGACCCAATAGCTAGTGCTGATATGCTTCATGAGGATTTGGTTGTTAATGATATAGTTTACACTCCTATGAAAACATCATTGATAAAGGAAGCAGAATTGGCAAATGCAGAAGTCGTTTATGGATATAAGATGCTATTGTATCAAGGAATCAGAAGCTTTGAGATATGGTTAGGTCGTGAGGCGCCAGTGGATGTTATGGAAAAGGCATTATTGGATGTTTTAGGTATTTGATTTAAATTTTTAATTTATCTTTAATTTTAATTTTTCAGTGATATTATGGATGATTTTCTATCAAATTTTGTTTTGAAAGATGATGAAAAGGAACTGTCCGATTCAAAGAAGGATGTTATGAAGTTCTTAAAGCAAATAGGTGTTGACACCCGTTTTGTTAGCTTCTTTGATGATGATGGAGACATTAAGCTTTATATAGAAAATCTCCGCTTTTCAAAGTTTTCCAAAAAAAGAAGAGAAACCTTCAATAGGCATTATCCTGATATGGAGGTTGTAAGATCATCTCTTTTTCAAAAGATCTGTTCAAGGTCTTCAAAGACATTGGCAGAGTCCTTAAGCCCAAAGGAAAGGATTCTCATTCCAAGAATGGATAATGATTACAACAAGTTTTTATACATAGTGATTGAGCCGTATTCAAGAAAATATGGCATAAGATTCATTGAATATGATGAAAACATCAGTGCAGATGACTTTGATTCTGTCATTTCTCCATTGAACCTGAATCAGGAAGTAAACCATATCCTTAATGATATCTTTGATGGAAAGGGAATCGAATGGGATAGGAAATTAGACTTATCCAATATTTATGACTTGGACTTAAAGGATAAGGACATCATATTCCCATTTATAAACGTTCCCCAAGAATGGATTAATGACTTCTTAGGCATTGAAAAGGAATATGAGATAGACTATGAAAACGAAGACATTGCAGAGTCATTCATGGGATTCTTGACTGAGATAAATCCACAATTCAAGGAGAATGTTTTGGCGGCATCTTCATTTTTAGAAAGTCATCAAAAACAATTAAATAATGAAAATAATTAAACATAGTTAAATACAATAAAGTATAAACATTATAAATAATTAATAATTTAAAAATATTTTGTGATTATTAACGAGGTTTTAACATGGCAAATGAAATTACTGCAGAATTAACTGATGAACAATTTGAAAGATATCAAATCATGCAAGAAAATGGATTAAGCATTGGTGAAGCTATAGACTTGATTTTCTATTTACGTGATCAATATGGAGTTCGCAATGATCAGCTTCTTGAAGATAGGCTTGAACAGTTAATCATCAAAAAATCTGAATTAGAAGATGAAATGAAAAATTCTGGCAATGATTTAACTGCAGAATTACAAAAAGTAACTGCAGAAATGGAGGTCATTGATAAATTAAAAGACACTGCATATGACTTTGAAGCTAAAGAGAAAATCTTGGAAAAAGAGTATTCTCCTCTTGATGATTCTTATGAAATGAAGATTCAAGCACATAAACGTGGAATCAAATGGGGAAAATTCTTCAACAACATTTTATGATTTCACTTTTTTCAACCTTTTTTCTTTTCTTTTTTTAATATATTTTTTTAACTATTTTTTAAAATCTTATTTTATCTTTATTTTAAATTTTAAGCCTTAATAATGCTCTTTTTATATGCTTATCTAAAATCATAATTCCTTTAAATTTTTCAAATATTAGATTCATAAGATAAGTTTTATATAATAAATTAAACTAATATTTTATTGAGTATTCATTATGGATTTTTTTATAAGAAATTTATGAAAAATTCATATCAAAATCAATATTAAATTTATTAGGAGTGGATTTGTCTGACAAAATATATTATAATAACTGGTGGAGTAGTTAGTTCCATAGGAAAAGGAATTACTTCTGCATCCATTGGCCGTATATTACGTTCATACGGCTTGAATGTTGCAGCTATTAAGATTGACCCATATTTAAACTGGGATTCTGGTACCTTAAACCCATATCAGCATGGTGAAGTGTTTGTAACTTATGATGGTATGGAAACTGATCTTGACTTAGGTCACTATGAAAGGTTCTTGGACGTAGAGCTTCCAGGAATATCTAACATCACTACCGGTAAGGTTTATCAGTCAGTTATTTCCAAGGAAAGAAAAGGTGATTTCCTTGGAGCTTGTGTACAGATCATCCCTCATATCACCAATGAAATCAAGGAAATGGTTCGTGAAATCTCTGCTAAAGACGATTACGATGTTGTCCTTGTTGAATTGGGAGGTACTGTAGGGGATATTGAAAGTCAGCCATTCCTTGAGGCATTAAGGCAATTGAGAAATGAGGAAGGCTCTCAAAATGTTATGTTTGTACATGTAACCTTTGTTCCTTACTTGAATGCTGCTGGTGAATTCAAGACAAAACCAACTCAACACTCTTCAAAAGAACTCAGAAGTATGGGTATCAACCCTGATATGATCGTTTTAAGAAGTCAAGAGCATATTGATGATGACATTAAGAGAAAGATCGCTCACTTCTGTGACGTAGACTTTGATGCTGTTGTAAACACTCCTGATGCTCAATCAATCTACGAAGTCCCATTGGTATTGGACAGGGAAAACGCTGGCCAATTCATTTCAGACAGAATTAATTTAGGAATTGATTTTGAAAATGACAAGAATACTCTTAATGAATGGGAAGAAATCGTAAATTCCCTTAAAATCCAAAGCCCTGTTGTTACAATAGGTATTGTAGGAAAATATGTGGAACTTGAAGATGCTTATATCAGCATAAGAGAATCATTGCACCACGCAGCAGCTAAAAACGGAACTAAAATGAATATCGTTTACCTTAGCTCTGATGTTGATGTGGATAATGAGGATGAATTGAAAACTTTCCAAGAAGAGCTTTCCAAACTTGATGGTATTCTCATTCCTGGAGGATTTGGAGACCGTGGTGTGGAAGGTAAGTTAAGTGCTGTTGATTATGCAATTGAAAATGAAGTTCCTATTTTCGGTATCTGTTTAGGTATGCAATGTATGGTAATTCAGTTTGCAAGAAGAATCGGTATGGAAGGTGCAAACAGCAGTGAATTCAAGACAGACCTCGAATACCCAGTTATTGACATGATGGAAGAGCAAAAGAAAATCAAGAATATGGGTGGAACAATGCGTTTAGGTGCTTATGACTGTAAATTGATTGACGGCACCAAAACCAAAGAGGCATATGGTGAAGACTTCATTCAGGAAAGGCATAGACACAGATACGAGTACAACAATGAATACAGGGATGTATTAACTGAAAACGGTCTTGTGATTGCAGGAACTACTCCTGATGATTTCTTGGTTGAAATCGTGGAATTGCCTGATCATCCTTGGTTTATTGGATGTCAATTCCATCCAGAGTTCAAATCAAGACCAAATAATGCACATCCATTGTTTGCTTCATTTGTAAAAGCAGCATTTGATAATAAGAAATAATATTTTTATTTCTTACTTTTTTTTAATTTCTTTTTTTAACTCATTTTTATACATTTTACCTATTTTTATGATTTTACACAATTGTGATTTTGTGCAATTGTGCAATTGATATTTTTATTTTTTTCGCATTTCAAATCATTTTATATTGAATTAAGACCTATTTTATAACATATTCAATTAAAAAAATTATAAAAGGGGTAATATGAGCGAAATAAGTAAAAACAATAAAGAAATTGGAAAAACAATTGCAACCAAGGTTCCGATAAATATTCATAATCAATTGATGAATCTAATAGAAAATGGCGATTACCTAAGCATTTCAGACTTTCTAAGGGAAGCGATAAGGGAACAGTTGAAGACATATAAGGTTGCAAATTTCAGGGAAATCAATTATTTTGATGCAAAAAAGGAAGTTCTAAGCTATTTCATTAAATACAATGATTGCTTTTTGGATGAGATAGCTATTGATCTGGAATTGGAATTTGAATTGGTCTTAAACATTATCAATGACCTTATTAATGAAGGAAGAGTTCTTAGGATTTCAAATGAGGAACTCTTTGAAAAGAGAGGAATTGACTCAGATACATACCGTTCAAAGGATAATGATGCAGTCTATAAGATAGAGGGAAAGCGATTGATTGTTGAATCAAGATCCAAAGACTATGATTTCATCAGCATAAGGCACAATGTGGATTACAAATCTGTTTTTAAAAACAATGGAATGGTGGTTGAAAACGCTTCTGTAATCCTGTCTGAGGCATATTCATTTATTAAATAAATTATTTTTCATATTCTTATTTTTTTTTAAATTTTTCTGATTTTACATTTTGACTATACTTTTTCAATTGTATGATAATTTACTATATGGTTTTATTTTTTCTATTTGAAATCAATTTACACTTTAAAATTAATATAACAATCAATTTGTACTTTATTCTTTCTAAAAACTATTGTATTTAAATATAATGAAAAAATAATATTCAATTGTCTTATAAAAACAATTTAAATCAAAATCGGTTTTTTAAGACAAAATCTATCCTATTTACTTATTTCTATTTTTTTCAT
>JAZNRM010000048.1:0-3289 GCA_045590695.1 Methanobrevibacter sp. | reverse complement strand
TATTTTTGGATTTAAAGCATTTATTCAACTTTATTTTATATTTGTTAAACTGTAATTTAGTTAAATGTAATTTAGATAAAATCAAGTGGGTTTTAGGTTTCAATTGGTGTCATGTTTTTTTAAAGTGGTTTCAAAATCATTCGAGAATGTTTATTTTTGAATTCTCTTTGATATGGTGGTCTCTAATGAAATCGCTGATTATGGTGTTGAACAAGTCAGGGTCTATTATGTTCCAAAGGTGGTTTCCTTTTACTATTTCCACTAATCTGGCATTGACAAATGTATTTTTCAAATCTATTGCAGATTTTGTACAGTTCAAGTCTTCTTTAGTTCCATAGATTATTAGAACATTGTCCTTTTCAATGATATTCTCATTTTCCTTTAGGCTTTCAGGAATGGTGTAATTCAAGGATTCAAAAGCTATTTCCCTCTCATTCCTAATGGATCTGTCCAATATCCTTTCAACGTCATTGTAATGTTCTTTGCTGATTCCAAAATATCTTAGGTATGCCTTTGTAATGAAGATGTCTGATTTTTCATTCAGGTATTCTGATTGTGCCTTTGCGAGTCCATTTACAACGCTATTTGATTCGCTTTCTTTATGGTCAGCTATTTCAGGTCCAGATAACACTAAATTATTTATTATGCTTGGATTTCTATTCAGGATTTCAATGGCTATTGATCCTCCTATTCCCAAAGCCACAATATTTACATTTTCAATGCCCTTATTGTTTATAATGTGATTAATGAATTCAGATATTTCAACAGAGGATTTGTCTATGCTGAATTCCCCTTCTGAAATGCTATCTCCATGATTTGGCAAATCAAGGAATATGCAATGATAATCTTTAAAATAATTCTCATATCCTTCCCTTTGCTTTATCCAAATCCATTTGTCAAGCAATTTGGTATGGAGGAAAAGTATTGTCTCATCATTTTCCTCTCCGATTTCCTCATATGCCAGTTTATTGAAATATTTTAAGGTCATATTATCATTATTATTTTTAATAGTTTACTGAATTAATTAGTTGCTATATTATCGAACAAAACATATACATTTATTAATGTTGATTGTTATATATAATATTAATTCTTATTATAATTTATTAAAATGGGATTTGTGATAAAAATGAAAGCTGACGCATACAAAATTGTAGATGATGTTTATTGGGTAGGAGTTCTCGACTGGGATATTCGTGACTACCATGGATACACCTTAAATGGAACTACCTACAACTGTTATTTAGTATTTGGGGAAGATAAAGTAGCTTTAATCGATAATGTTTATCCTGGAAAATCTGAACAGTTCTGGGGAAGAATTAAAGATGCATTCGAGAAGGAAGGAAGAGAATTCAAAATCGATGTAGTTATCCAAAACCATATTGAAAACGACCACAGCGGTTCCTTAGGTGAAGTTGTTGCAAAATTCCCTGATGTTGATGTTTACTGTTCCAAAAAAGCTGAACCAGGTCTTAAGAATCACTTGCCTGAACTTGCAGACTTTGAGTTCAACACTGTAAAAACCGGTGACTCTTTGGATATTGGAGGAAAAACTTTCCAATTTGTAAATGCACCTATGCTTCACTGGCCTGACAGCATGTTTACAATGTTGATGGAAGATGGAATATTGTTCTCCAACGATGCATTCGGTCAACACATCTGCTTGTCTGAAAGATTGGACAGTGATGTTGATCCAGTCATATTGACTGAAGCTGCAAGAAAGTATTACGCTAACTTGATTACCCTTTCATCTCCAATGGTTGGAAGAAAAATTGAAGAGCTTGCAAAATTAGGATTAGTGGACATTCTAAAGATGATTGCTCCATGTCACGGTCAAATCTTCACTGATCCAAGCTTTATCCTTGACTTATACACAAAATGGTCTACAGGTACCTATGAAGGAAACAAGATTACCTTCATTTACGACACTATGCACCATTCAACCCAAAGAATGGCTCATGCTATGGCTGAAGGTGTAATGAGTGAGGGAGTAAAAGTCAAGATGTACTTCATGCATGATGATGACAAATCCGATGCAGTGACTGACGTACTTGATTCCAAAGCAATCTTTGTAGGGGCTCCAACCATGATGAACAATCCGTTCCCAGGAATTGGAGATGTAATGTACTACTTGAACTGTCTCAGCTTTGGAAAAATTGAAACCAAAAAGGCAGTTGTTTTCGGTTCCAAAGGTTGGGCAGGAGGTTCCGCAAAAATCTTGGCTGCAAACCTTGAAGGAGCAGGATTTGAAGTCGTTGATCAAATGGAACTTGACTTCAAACCAACTGAAGAGCAACTTGAAGAATGCTACGAATTAGGTAAAAAAGTAGCTCAAATGATTAAAGAATAGTTTTTCTATTCTTTTATTTTCTTCATCTATTTAATTTTTTTTAATATTTTTTATTAAATTATTCTTTTTTTTAAATCAGATATTTTTTTTATTTTTTTAACTTTTCAGTATAATGATATTTTATTGGTGATTTCCATTAGTGAAGAAGACGATTTAAGAATGATTGAGGAGCACAATCAAAAATCAGTGGAAGAGTTGGTTGAAAACTTTGCTTATGTCTATGTCTATTTGGCTGATGGAAGGTCCTATACTCTAACTAATGAAAGCAAGTTTGAATTCAAGGACGGAAAATTCCATATTTACGATAAGGATATTGAAGTGGATATAGTTGATATTGAATTGATTGAATTTTCAGATTAATTTTTTTACTTTTTTTTAATTTTTAATTTTTAAAATCTATACTTGACTAAGTTTGTGATTATAATTAAAAAAATTGATTATTATTGCAATATTCAAGTTTTATTCATTATGATTCTATTATTTCATTCAGTTTTTTATCTATTTAACAGTTTAAAGTATCAAAATATAAATATTAAAATCAACATACCTATGTTTACAGAAAGGAGTTGTTTTTAATGAAGAAACAAAATATATTTGCTTTGCTATTATTAACAATCGTTCTTTTAGCTGTCGTTTCTGTCAGCGGTTGTATTGGAGGATCCGATGATGATTCTGCTAACGATGCATCTGGAGATTCCGATGATTCAAATGATTCTGTAGATCAGGATGATGATGACAAAGACGACAACGATAAGGACGATAAAGACGACAAAGATGATAAAGACGACAAAGATGATGATAACGATTGAAGACTCTGGTTTTCAATTGAATCAACATTCTTCAAGCAATATTTCCAGTATAATTTAGGAATTATGATTTCAGTATAGAACTCTTTTTTTTGCTGTTTAAATGCTTGATAAGTCTATCAAATAAAATTTT
>JAZNRM010000047.1:0-6701 GCA_045590695.1 Methanobrevibacter sp. | reverse complement strand
GGGGATACTGCACCAACTACAGAAATAGATGCTACTTTTGATTCTGTACCGATAGTTTCTACTCTTCCAGCTCTTTCATAGAACTGAGCTAATCTGGATGCTAAGTATGCAGGGTAACCTTCTTCCCCAGGCATTTCTTCTAATCTTCCTGAAATCTCCCTCATAGCTTCTGCCCAACGTGATGTTGAGTCTGCCATAAGTGCTACGTCGTAGCCTTGGTCTCTGAAATATTCTGCGATTGTGATACCTGTGTATACACATGCTTCACGAGCTGCTACTGGCATGTTGGAAGTGTTTGCAATAAGAACAGTCCTATCCATAATTGGATTTCCAGTTTTTGGGTCAGTAAGGAATGGGAACTCGGTAAGTACTTCTGTCATTTCGTTTCCACGTTCTCCACATCCAATATATACCACAATGTCTGCGTCTGCCCATTTAGCTAATTGTTGTTGTGTAACAGTTTTACCTGAACCGAAAGGACCAGGAATAGCTGCTGCACCACCTTTTGCTAAACAGAAGAAAGTGTCTTGTGCTCTTTGACCAGTAATAAGTGGAATATCTGGGTCCAATTTTTCTTTGTATGGACGACCTTTACGTACAGGCCATTTTTGAAGCATTTGAACTTCTTTAATTCCTTCATCAGTCTCAATTTCAGCAATAGTTTCAAGTACTGTGTATTCTGACTTGTCGACAATAGACTTAATGGTACCTTCAATCATTGGTGGAACCATAATTTTTTGTAAAACAGCAGATGTTTCTTGTACTTGACCAAGTACGTCTCCACCAACAACTTTGTCCCCTATTTTAGCAATAGGTTCGAAAGTCCATTTTTTCTCTTTGTCAATAGAATCTACATCAATACCTCTAGCAATGTAATCGCCAGAAATACCTTTAATAACTTCTAAAGGTCTTTGAATTCCATCAAAAATGGAACCCATTACACCAGGTCCAAGTTCTACAGACAATGGACCTCCAGTACTTTCCACTTTCTCACCAGGTTTTACCCCAGCAGTTTCTTCGTAAACTTGAATGGTAGCGGTGTCGCCTTCAAGCTCAATAATCTCACCGATAAGCTTAGCTTCACCTACTCTTACCACTTCATACATTTGAGTTCCTCTCATCCCATCTGCGACGATAACAGGACCTGCAATTTTAATAATATTTCCTTCATTAATCATTTAACCATCTCTACCCCGATAACTCTCTTAATAAGAGCTGCCATTTGATCGGCACCGCCTTCAGATGAACCAGATTTATCTGGTATCTCAATAACCATTGGTAACACATCAGAACCAAGACGTTTATGAATATGTTCTCTTATGTTATCAGCTATCTTTTGTGTAATTATAATAATTGAAATTTCATCGTTTAATAACTCATCAAGAGCATTTTTAGCTTCTTCATCATTATTTACAATAATACCTTTTTTAACTCCACCAAGTTTAAAACCAGTGACAGTATCGATATCTCCTATAATAGCGACATCACTCATACTAACATCTCCCTAATTTTAGATATTGGGAAGTCTTCTTCTCTTTTAGCTCTTGCAATAACTTTTAAGTTTTTAACTTCAACTTCTTTTTGGGACAAGAATCCTATTATAGGTCCAATACCTAATGGTTTTTTCATGGAATAGGATTTTGCAGAGTCAACTAAAAACTTGTCTAAAGCTTGTTCAAAGAGAGCTACAGATCCAGTTTCATTGTATTCAGGAAGCACATCAGTTAATACATCAGAGTATTTTGTTCCTTCTAAAGAGGAGATTACTCCAGTGACATCTTCTGCTTCCATAAGATCTTTAAGCTTCCATTCTCTTAATTGATATCCACTATCAATCATGTATGGACTGATAGCATCATAATCTAATCCATCAACTTTTGCTCTCAATATTAATTTAATGTTAGCTACATCAACTTGATTTCCAACGTATGAATAGAGAATTTGTTTGTTTTCATCAGATGGTGTTTCTGAGGAAGCGAGCAATTTGTCTAAATAATATTTATCTAATGCAGATTCCAAAGGAAGGACCATACCTGTTTTTTCATATTCAGGAAGCACTTCTTCTAAAATCGGTGCATACTCAGTTCCATCTAATCCTGCAACAACATCAGTTACAGTATCAACATCAGTTAAACGTTGTAAATCTTCATATAAAGAACCAGTAGGAACTAAAAGTTCTTCAGTAGCTTCTTGGCTTAAACCTGCTTCTTTAGCAGTGAGTAAGCTTTTAATATTAGCAATGTCAGATTTCTTTGCCATTACTTTAAATGAAGATTGAATTTCTTTAGGAGCCATTCTTGAAACTAAATCGTAAGTTTCACCAAGTTGAATATCTAATGCCTTTTCAAGTGTATAATTATCTAAGTATTCAGCATAGTCAGGAGATCCTCTGAGATAGTTGGTAATTTCTTCAACATTGTTTGCTTCAACAAGTTCAGAAATTTGTTTGTCATCAAATAATCTTCCTTTTCTTGCTCTTACTCTCGCATTAGGATGAAGATATGGATAAACATCTAAAATTGGTCTAGTTGCAACAATTACAATAATTGCACCAATAACTACAAATGCTAAAAGAACTATTGCTAAAAATGCCTCATTAGAAAGTCCTAAGGAACTTATGATTGTAGCAATTTCATCAGCCATAATTCATCTCTCCTAATCAAATAAAGTTTTTGCAACTTCTGAACGTAATGATTTCTTAAATCTTAACATTCTAGATTCAATAGTGTTATTAACTTGAATTTCACCATTTCTTGTTCTTAATATAGCTCCACCAATGGTGTCAATAGGTTCACCAATTTCTAAAGTAGTTTCAACATCAGTTTCACGGGAAACTTCTGTAGCGATTATACTTAAATCAGATGGTTTTTCACGTTTAATTAAAGATTTAATTAATCCAACAATAGTTTCCAATTTATCTTGGACTTTAGGAATGTCATCTTCTTTTAATAAAACGATTAAATCTCCGCCACCAATTTCTACAGCTGCTTCTTTAATCATTTCAACTAAAGCATCCACATATTCTGAATCATTGGTATTTGCCATATTTGTCAAATCTTCAGTAGCTTTACTGAAAGCTTCTTCGATTACTTCTTCTTTTGCCCCTAATTCTGCCCTACGAGCATTCATTTTAGCTTCAGAAATAATTTGTTGATATCTCATTTCCGCTTGCTTTGCAGCATCTTCTGAGATTTTAACCTTAGTAGCTTCAGCTCTTTTTTCACCATCAGCTAAAATAGCATCAACTTTCACTTGAGCTTCACTTTTATTTACATCAGCTTTTGCTTGAGCATCAGACATTATGTTAGAGACAATTTTGTCTGCTCCAGAGCTCATATAACTGACCTCCTTAACCTAATATTCCACCGAATACCATGAGTAAGATAGCAATCAAGAAACCGTAAATAGCCTGAGTTTCTGGTAATGCGGAGAAGATAATACCTCTTGCAAACATGTCAGTATCTTCAACGATAGCGCCAACAGAGGAAGCTGCTGCCATACCTTGTCCCATACCGGAACCTAAACCTGCAAATCCGATAGATGCACCTACACCAATAGCTACAATACCTGCAGTAGTGGAAAGACCTTCTCCTCCACCTAATAATCCTGAGAATACAAGTAATAAAATAGCAATCAAGAATCCGTAAATAGCCTGAGTTTCTGGTAATGCAGAGAAAATAATACCTCTTGCAAACATGTCGTTATCTTCTGCTACAGCTCCAACAGATCCAGCTGCTGCCATACCTTGTCCTAAACCGGAACCTAAACCAGCAAAACCAATTGCTACACCAGCACCAATTGCTGCTAAAGCAGTACCTAAAGCAATTTCTACCATATAATATATCTCCTTAAATTAATTGTTTAATAAATTGTAAAATATAAATTTCTTATATTTTCAAACAGAACGTAAAGTTCTTGATAAAAGAACGCATTTTATAAGAATTGTCATTATGACATTTTTATAAGCATAAGTTCTTGAGTTTCAATTATGAATTTTCATAATCTCTTAAATATAAAATCACATTTCCAATAATATTACATTTAAGCATTGAATTATAAAACTATAAATTTAAATTTTGTCTATTTTTTAATTTTTGTAAATTGTCTTTTAGCTTTAAAAGCTTCAAATGAATGTTTTCCACCCATATAGAATTGAGAGAAGAACTCTACATAGTTAAGACGCAAAGCGTTAACACCAGCACCTAATACTTGGAAAAGGAAGTTAGCAATATGTCCACCGATAAAGATGATAATAGCTAAAACAATACCTACAACTGGAATCATATCATTTACCATATTGGTCAAGATGTTTACAGTCATTGCAATACCACCAGTAGCTAAACAAAGAGCTAAAAGACGAGCATATGAAAGTACATCTCCCATGAATCCAAATACATCCATAAGTCCATAAGCACCGTTACCCCAGATAAGCATACCAAGAGCAGCAACAATTAATACTGCACCTAATCCCATACCAATCATTCCAATTGCTGGGAACAAGAATCCTAAAACCAATAAAATGATACCAAGTTCAAATACAAACCATACGATTTGAGAACCGATTGCCTCTTTTTTCTCGCCGTATCTTAAATTGTCAATTGCACCTAAGATGAAACCAAGGTTGGTGTAAATGATACCAATTACAATAGCAATAACTAAGATAGTAGCTGGATATTTGAACGCATTAATGGAATCAATAACTGTAGGGAGAGCAGGGCCCCAACCTAATATTCTAGTCCATAGGTCCCCAAGTAAACCGTTGGTAACCAGACCTAAAATAATAGCCCATACACCACTTGCGATGATGATTAAACCACCATCATGCATGGTTCTATTGATTTTACCCATTCCTCTGTATAAAATGAATCCTATAATTGCAACTAAAAGACCATAACCTGCATCGGTTAAACAGAAACCGAAGAAGAAAGGATATGTAAGAGCTACAAATAAAGTAGGGTCAATTTCATTGTATTTCAATGGGGAATACATTTCAACTAACAATTCATAAGGTTTTGCATACGCATTGTTTTGCTGCAATACAGGAACGTCTTCTGCATTGTCTGGAACTTCCTCGACTTCCATGATTGCATGGCCTTCAGTTGCGGTCTCAATAATAGCTTGAGCTTTTTCCACATCTTTTTCAGGTACCCATGCCTCAAAGACATAAGTCTTGTCAGTTTCAGCAAAACCAGCGAAAACCTCATTCTTATCTTTCTCATTTTCTAATTGTTCTTTTAAAGCAAGAACTTCATCATCCCATTTTTCCGCTACAACTTTCAATTCAGCTTTAGCTTGGGATCTTTCACTTTCGATAGCTTGGAGTCTGGATTCAGAAGAGGAAATAAGACTATCAGGTCTTCCTTCTAAACCTTCAGTTTCAAACTTCTCGAATTCATTTTTCCTAAGTAAGGTATAGATATCATCCTTATACTCATTAGCAACGACGACAACCATGATATAACTTTCTTTTTCTTCGTCTGGTACTAATTCATAGAAGAGATCATCTGTAATCTTACTGTATTCATCTTTGAATTTCTGAGCTGACTCAGCAGTGATCCTACCAACAATGGTAGAAGTGTACTTGGAATCGCTTAATAGACCTAAGTCCATGTCTAAAGGTTTTAGCTTTTCGGCCAAGTCCTTATTTGATTCAAGTTTACTCTCTTCACTGTCTAGTGCGGCTAACTTATTTTCAATACCTTTTGTTTCACCTTCAACCTGGCTTAATGTTGATTCTGCATAAGCTATCAAGCTTTCAGTATCAACATCCTCGACTTCTTTTGGAACTGGAAGGTCAGGACTGATAAATGACATTATCAGTTCCTTCATGCTTCTATCCTCAGACAAGGCATCTCCAAGCAAGTCGGAAATACCGCTTGTCTTCATGAGAAGTGAAGATAGCTTACCGGTGTGGGGTGTAACTTTTGAAGGTTTCAAAAGTTCTGCTAGCTTAGGATCTTGCTGAATACGTTCAGAAATATCATTTATTTGAACAATACCCTCGTCGTGAAGTGCACTGACCGTAGGACCAGCGTATTTGTCCAAAGTTATAACATTAAGCTTACGCATTCTCGCAGTTCTAAACATTATCTCACACTATAAAATATTTTTAACAATAATTGAAGCAGCTTCATCTATATTTTTTCTTGCGTCATTTTTGATGCTTTCAACATCTTTTTCTGCTTGAGAAGTAATAGATTCAGCTTCTTTCTTTGCATTTTCTTCTGCATTAAAAACAGTAGATTGAGCTTCTTCGCTAGCTTCATTCTTAGCAAGTTCAATCATTTCATTAGCTTTAACAGTAGCCTCATCAATCATTGCTTTCGCATCGACTGTTGATTGTTCTACTAAGGAATCAGCATCGCTTTCAGCTTTTTTTATTTGGGTAATAGCTTCTGATATCCCTGCCATAATAAATCACCATGGTAATTTTATTTTTATTTTTGTTAATATATATATTTTATTAAAATATTGTAATATTATTATATAATAAGGAAATTATAATGACATTGAAAAATTGAATTTCTTTAAAAAATTAAGATGAAATTCTAATAAAAATTTTGAAAAAATTAAAAAAATATAATAAAAAATTAAATTGATTAGAATTATTAAAATCCCAAATAAAAGTATTAAAATTAAGATAAGAAAAATAAAAAATTAGATTTCATGAAAAAATCTTGAAATTTCATGAAAGGAAAAAT
>JAZNRM010000046.1:0-2145 GCA_045590695.1 Methanobrevibacter sp. | reverse complement strand
AAATTAATTGAAATGGCTTATCTTATCGTTGTTTAATTGCTAAAATTTAAAAATATTATTTTTTAATCCAGGTAATGTCAATTGTGTTTTTCTAGAGTTTTTTCGAATTTTGAATTTAAAATGGTTTATCCTGGATAAATTATCCTTGATGAATTGTTTTACAAAGGACCTTACTATAAATAATCAAAAAACTTATTGGAGAGGATATTTATGGCAAGACCAGAATGGATCGCATACAGTAACGAAGAAATCGAAGAATTTATTGTAAAATTCAAAAGAGAAGGTAAATCTGCAAGTCAAATCGGAGTAATTTTAAGAGACCAATACGGTATTCCTAGTGTAAAAGAAGTCACTGGCGAAAAAATTACCCAAATCTTAAAAAGAAACGGTCAAGCTGAAGAGTACCCTGAAGATTTAATGAATTTAATCAGAAGAGCAGTAAATATCAGAGATCACTTAGAAGAAAACCCAAAAGACCTTCATGGTAAAAGAGGATTAACTATCATTGAATCTAGAATCCGTAGATTAGGTAGATACTATGCAAAGAATGGTCAATTACCAGAAGGATGGAGATACGATCCAACAAAAGCAGCACTTCTCGTTAAATAGAGACAATGAAAAATTTGATTCTCTATTAAGTAGAGGATGTGAAGCTAGTGATATGCTAAAGAAGCATATTGCAAATGATAACATTATTAGATTAATTTCTCATAATGATGCTGATGGATTGTCATCAGCAGGTATTATAGCTAATGCCATCAAGGAAGAGGGAGGACAATTCCACATTACAATTGTTCCTCGCCTTAAAGCTGATGTGATTAGAGATGTTGCAAAGGAAAAATATGAATTGTATGTTTTTTCTGATATGGGCAGTGCCTGTATCAAGCAACTCAATTCTCTAAAGGCTGATGTTATTGTTGCAGACCATCACCAGCCAAGCACCCATGAACCTAAAGACAATCTTGTCCATGTCAACCCACACTTGTTTGGCGTTGACGGAAGTCGTGAAATAAGTGGTGCAGGGTCTAGCTATTTGTCAGTTAGAGACATGGACAAAAAGCATTTGGCTTATATGGCGCTTATTGGTGCATTTGGTGACATGCAGTGCCAGAACAGATTTGTTGGTGTAAACCAATTAATTTTGAAGGATGGTCAGGAAGCAGGCAATTTGGAAATCCATGAAGACTTAAAGATAGTCTCTAAAGCACAAGAGCCTTTATTCAAATCAATTGCGTATACCTTGAATCCTCCACTCCCAGGTTTAACTGGTAGTTTGGAGAACTCACAGGAACTCCTTGAAAAAATGGGTGTTTCCTATGGTATTACATTCATTGAATTGGAAGATGAGGAAAAGGATGTTGTTAAAGATGAACTTGTAAAGGTCAATCCTCAAATATTTGGTGATGTTTACAGTGTTCCTCGTGAGCATCCTGTCTTACGTAATTTAGAGGAGTATTCTGCAATCTTGGATGCTTGTGGTAAAAACAAGGAGTATGGATTAGCACTTAGCATTGTTCTTGGTGAGAGAGAGGAAGCTTTAGATAAGGCTCTCAATCTTCAAAAGACTTATAGGAACGACCTTACTAAAGGGTTCGATTGGATTAGCCGTGAAGGCGCCCAACAATTGAATTACATTCAATACCTTTACAGTGAGGATAAGGTTCTTAAAAGCATTATGGGAACAATTGCTGGTGTAGGTATGTCTGCTAAGATCTTAAATGATGATAAGCCTATTTTAGGATTATCAAGACTTCATAAGGACATTAAGGTTTCTGGTAGAGCAACACGCCCAATGGTTGCACGTGGAGTTAATTTAGGCAAAGCTTTAAGCGAAGTCGCAGTTAACTTCGGCGGGCAAGGTGGTGGACACGATATAGCAGCTGGTGCTATGATACCGTATGAAGCTAAGGATCAATTCTTACATTTAGTTGACCAAGCTATTGAAGCTCAATTAAATAGTTAAGATTATTCTTAGCTATTTCTTTTTTTAATCAATTTTAAACTATTTTTTACTATTTTTAAAATCATTCACACTTATGATTTTTTTATTTTTTTAGCTATTTTTTAAAAAGTATTTTATAATTAAAATACAAATATAATAATGTTATATTAATTTTAATTAATCGCTGATGCTAATTATCATTG
>JAZNRM010000045.1:0-1745 GCA_045590695.1 Methanobrevibacter sp. | reverse complement strand
AAAAAGAAAATTAAAAAATAAAAAAAAATAAAAAATAAAAAAATAAAAAACTAATGAATATTACTCCAAACTAGAGGAAAGAATTTTTGGTCAAGGTTTTTGCGGGCCGAAGGCCCGGAAAAAGCTTGAGTTAAACAGCATTAACCCCTCTTTCACCAGTTCTAATCCTAATAACTTCAGCTACATCAGAAACGAATATCTTTCCGTCTCCCACTTCACCAGTGTGTGCACTTTCAATGATGACATCCAAAATCCGTTCCAAGTCCTCATCATTGACAACAAGCTCTAAACGTGTTTTAGGAATAAGATCAATACAGTAACTGGAACCTCTGTAAGATTCCCTGATACCCATTTGCCTTCCTCTTCCTTTAACCTCAGAAACATTCATTCCTTCACAGCCGGCATCAATCAGTGCTTTTTTAACACTTTCAAATTTTTCCTGACGAATAACAGCAATTATCCTTTTCATAAATATCACTCCACTTTAAGAAAATCCTATAATCTGTATCCGGATTCATTGTGTAGATTTGCATCGAGTCCTCCGATCTCCTCTTTCTCATCAACTCTGATTCCAATTGTCTTATCAAGTATTTTTGCAAGAATTATGCTGACAACAAATGCATAAACTGCTGTTGCAATAATACTTATTATCTGTATTGTAAGCTGGTTAGGATTTCCAAATAATAGCCCTGCCGCTTCATTGATTGCAGGTGAAGCGAAAATACCAGTAGCTATTGCTCCCCATACTCCTGAGAGACCATGAACACCAAATACATCCAACGCATCGTCGTAACCGAATCTTGATTTCAAATAGTAAATAGCATAGTAGGATACAAATGCAGTTACAAATCCTATAATTATTGCTGCTGGAACATCAACAAACCCTGCTGCAGGAGTAATTGCTACAAGACCTGCAACACCACCGGTAATAGCACCTAACATTGTAGGTTTTCCTACTTTAATTGTATCAATCAATACCCATGTGATAAGAGCAGTTGCTGCTGCAACATTTGAAACTAAAATAGCAGAAGCTGCAAGCCCATTAGCTGCAAGAGCGGATCCTCCGTTGAATCCCATCCATCCAAACCATAGGAGCCCTGCACCTAAAACTGAATAACCTAAATTATGTGGCAATAATGAAGGATTTTTCCTTTTACCAAGGACAAGTGCCAATGCTAAAGCAGTTACTCCAGAGTTAATATGTACAACTGTACCTCCTGCAAAGTCCAATGCTCCCATTTGCATCAGCCATCCTCCACCCCATACCCAGTGGGCAATAGGGATATAGACCAAGCTAACCCATGCGATGATGAAAATCATCCAAGCAGATGTTTTCATCCTTCCTACAATAGCCCCTGAAACAAGAGCTGCTGTAAGCCCTGCAAAAGTCAACTGGAATACAATAAACAATATTGTTGGAATTGAACCAGTTAAATCATTTATGCCAATTCCAGACATGAAGAAATGTGCTGGTTGTGAAATCAATCCATTAATACTTACATCTCCAAATGCAAAAGGATAACCATAAGCTACCCATATCACACTTGCTATGGAGAATGCTATAAAAGTTAAAAACATTGTATTCAATACATTTTTCCTTTTTGTTAAACCACTATAAAAGAAAGCTACTCCAGGGATACTCATTAAAAGAACCAATAAACTAGCGATAAGTATCCATGCAGTATCTCCTGTACTTAACATAACCATATTATCATTTACTCATAAATCAATTCAATAAAAATTAT
>JAZNRM010000044.1:0-3538 GCA_045590695.1 Methanobrevibacter sp. | reverse complement strand
TATACTTTTTCTTTAAAGAATTAAACTTATTAAAAGATCTATACTTTCAAGCTTAATCCTATTCGAAAAATTATAGAAATTAAATTTTAAAATCCTGGCAATTTTCAACAACCCAAATTAAGTAGGCAGTTCCCACTTAACATGCCAATCATTAAAAATTTACCAAAATTTAGTATTACATATATCGTACTTTTTGGGATTATGATTTTTTTCAAATTTTAATTTTATTTCTTGAATGAAACTAGAAAATAACTTAGATTGATGAATATTAAGAAAATCATATACCCATCAACAAGTCATTAAATAAATACTAGCAACTAAGTATAATTAAATTAATTTTACGATTAATTAAATTGAATAGTTATTGAAAACTTTCAATTTAATAGAATTTTATTCTTATTAAACAATAAGAAAAAGATTTGCTAAATTTTTCACTAGAAAAAATGAAATTTTTAAGAATTTTTTGATAAAAATTTCAAAATCAAATTTCAAAAATTTTTCAAAATTTAGAAACCGTTTTTGAATCCCATAAATTTCCTAATGATTTGTGACATTCCAAATGTACAAATGAAGTACCACCATAACCATCCGATTCCATATGGAATGGTAGTTATGTTACCACCATAAAGCATTTGCCCTAATGAGTGGAAAATCGGAGTTAAAGTACAATAATAAACAGCTGGAGGAAATACAACAATAATGTTTCTTATTGAAGATTGCCACATCCAAGCAAAGATTAATAAGATTGGAATCATAGTAACAATCATTGGTCTAAATGACATTTTCATAATTTCAGATTGGTCTGACATCATATCCATTTGTTTAGCTTGAACCTTTGCCATCTGTTTAGAGTCTCCACTAGCTTGAGCTTCTCTTAACTCTTTTTGCAAGGCTTTTGATTTAGCTTGCATTTCATTCATCTTATCCTGGTCCACTAATAATTTTTGAGCGGTTACTGTTAAAAGGGATATGATAAATGATATCACAAATACAGTAAGCACAGGGTTATTAGGGGTAGGATCCATTTGAACTAATGGATTAAGAACAGCATTCATAGCATCAAACACTGGTTGAAGCCAGGAAATACCTAATAAAAAACTACCTTGATACGCCATTTAATTCCTCACATGTTTAATAATTTTAATAGTAAATTATAATTTTATTTTCTTTACAAATTTCAAACATTGCATAATGAATTATTATGCTAAATTCATAATTTCATAAATTCTTTAAAAATACAATAAACTATTAAGTTATAAATTTTTACAAATTTATAAATTAATAATTTAAAGCATAAACTAATCAGATACCAAATGATAAAATTTTAAAGACAAAAATTTAAGATAAAAATTTAAAATAATTAGAAAAAATCTAATTATTAAAAATTCTCATTTTAAATCAATCATAATGCCTGATTATTTTAAAAGTTCAACCATTTTTCTAACGGTTGATGGCAAATGATTATCATGATTATTAATAATTTTTACAGTTGCTCCAGTTAAAGTAGCGTAAGCCATAGCTGCAGCTCTGTTCATTTCTTGATGTAACTGAATATCCTTTGCCTTTTCAGCATCTCTTTGTCTGGTTTCATCACTCATTCTTCTAACCATAATCTCATCAGGATGAGCTTCAACTAAAATGAAAGTGTCAGGATTTAATCCTTCCAATACCCATTTAGGAAGACCTGGTAAGAAACCAGCAGGTGTGCTAATAGTACAATGAGTGTCAACAATTACATTTTCAGATTCGGATCTTTCCTTAATTCTGAGTCCTGCTTCCTTTTGAATCTCCTTTTGAGTGTCTGCAGGTAATTTTCTTAACTCATCCCTATTTTCAACAAGGCCTTTTTCTACAGCGATTTCAGTCATGATATCTCCATAGTTTAAATGAAGATAATCAACTTCTTCTAATGTCTTTTTAAGTACAGTTGTACTTCCAGAACCTGGAATACCAGTTAAAACTACCAATTTCATTTAAATCCCTCTCACATTAAACATTAAAATTTAATTTTTAAATTAACTAATAATAATCACAAAAAGAAAAAATAAGGAATGATTATTTAATCATTTCCAAAATTTATTCAAATACTTTTCTTAACATTGGGTGCATTTCCATAAGTTGCTCTTGAGCAATTTCCTCATAAAGCTTGTATACAATACCTACAGTAAGCAATACACCAGTACCTCCTCCAAGAGCACCGGTTAAGTCAGCGATAAATGCCAATATACCTACAAACAAACCACCGAGAATTGTAAGAGCTGGAATATACTTTTTCATAATCATATAAAGTTGTCTTTTACTGCTTCTGAAACCAGGAATTTGTATACCTGAATTATAAAGTTGTTTAGAAACTTCTTTTGCATTCAAAGAACCACTGATTTCTACCCATAACCAGGAGAAAAGCACACAACAAGCTAAGAAGAAAATACCATAGAAAACTACTCTCAATGGATTGGTAAACAATACGCTTAAACTATTTGGAGTGGTTAACCATAATGCAAGCCCACTGATTGGTCTTCCACCGGAAACTTGGCCCAAAATAGGGAAACCAAGTTTTTGGAATACACTTGCGAAAAGTGAAATGTTAACAAGAAGCGCACTTGTTAAAATAACCGGCATGTTACTTGCATAAATGAATTTCAAAGGATATTTACCTACAGATCCTCTGATTCTACCGTGTCCTCTTACTTGACCATGAGAAATAGGAATTTCTATTCTCATACTTTCACCATATACAGCCATCAAGAATACAATGATTGTTGCAATCAATGGAATCAATATAGTGAAGTTAGGAGCTCCTCCGATAATGGATTGGATAAATCCAGGAAGAATACCTGAAGCAGTAGTGGATGCCGCAGTAGCTGGCAAGAAGTTAAATGTTCCGGTAATAATTGTTTGTGCTACACCAGCAGCAATGAACAATCCTACACCACTACCAAATCCCCATTTGGATACAACTTCATCAAGGTATAAGATCAAGATTGCTCCAATAACCAATTGGAGAATCATGATACCATAAAATGAATTGTCAATAGGCACTAAACTTCCAGTAAGCACTAAAACTGCTGCCTCGAATATTGTGAATAAAATAGCTAATAATTTTTGAGTACTTTGAAACATAGCCTTATGTTCATGTTGAGATAAGTCTAAATTTAATATTTTTGCACCGACCAATAGTTGCAATACAATGGATGCAGTTACAATAGGACCGATACCTAAAGTAAGTATTGACCCAAAACTACCTGCCATAACAGCCCTTAATTGGGCAAATTGGTCAACTGCAGCTGGACTCAAACCATATAAAGGAATTTGAGTTAAAAAGTAATATATAACTAAAACTATAGCTGTCCATTTAAGCTTTTCACTAAAGTCTTGCCTATGAATAGGAGTCTTGACCTCAGGAAGCAACTTAAATATAGGCTTAAAATTCTCTAAAATCATTTTTTCCCCGTTAATTATTATCTATTAATTCAAATCAGATTTTAATTATTTGCAATAAGAATAAATTAAATTCCAACTTTGAATTTTACTAATTTAT
>JAZNRM010000043.1:0-4655 GCA_045590695.1 Methanobrevibacter sp. | reverse complement strand
ATATACTTAAATGGATTAAGTCCAATTTTAAATCATTCTTAACTCATATAATTTCTAAATAATTGTATATTTTAAAAAAAAGTTGCTGTGGATACTTTATTTCTGTTTTCTATTTTAAAAATACTTAATTTAGTTATTTTTTAATGAAATTTTAGTTAAGTTTAATTATTAAAAAAGTAAAATAATAATTATTTATAAGGGGATGTTAATATAAGATTCATTAATTTAATTTTAAAAAATCCATTTAGGAATAAGACCCGTAGTGCATTGTCCATTATCGGAATCGCTATAGGCATTACAACAATTGTAGCGTTGGGCCTTATTACTACAGGAATGGAGGAATCAGTTCAAGCTTCTCTTAACGATGTTGGTGCTGAGATTACAGTCAGCAATTCCAGCACTGTCAGCACTAATACAGGATTAATAGATAGTGAGATAGTTGAGGAAATGAAAAACAGGACTGGAGTCATAGATGCTGCAGGTTCGCTAACGGTAACTGAAATGAATATGGATCGGCTGAAATCTAGAGATTCTTCTTCCAGTAGCAGTTTTGCAACCACTGTTGTAGGATTGGCACCTGAAAAACTTTATATGATGGGAATTAAAGACGTTGATGGAAAGATTTATGAAAATGGCTCTAGAGATGCTATTGTCGGTGCAGAATATGCTGATTTAAATAATGTAAGTCGTGGAGATGACATTACAATACAAGGCAAGGAATTCAATGTATCAGGAATCTTTGAGACAGGAAGCCCATTTGTAGATAGTGGAATTTACGTTTCATTGGATACTTTGCAGGATATAACAGATAAGGATGGAGTTTCACGTATTCTTGTTAAAACAGGTGAAGATGTAAATGATTCTGCAATCAGCGAAAAGATTGAAGAGGATTATGAAAACTTTACAACTTTGACCAGTGAAGAGATATCTTCAATAGCTGATGACGTTTTAGGAATATTGGATACCGCCACCCTTGCTGTTTCAGCACTTGCAATTATTGTAGGGGCTATTGGTATAATAAACACCATGGTTATGGCTGTTTATGAAAGGACAAAAGAAATCGGTGTTTTAAAGTCTGTAGGATGGAAATCCAGAAAGATCTTGCTTATGATTTTAGGTGAGACACTGGTTTTAACAACATTGTCTGGTATAATAGGTTCAATATTCGGAATTCTAATCCCTGAAGTAGGATTTAGACTACTTGAAGTCAATGACCTTTCATTAGGTTACTCTCCAAGAACATTTATACTTGCATTTGGAATTACAATCATCGTTGGAATAATCGGTGGACTTTATCCTGCATATAAAGCATCCAAGCTTGCTCCAACAGAAGCATTGAGGTATGAATAGGTGATATTATGGATGCTTACATAGAAAATAATAATGCATATCCTGATGATGATTATGTCTATAATGAAACATTCATCGGAGAGGATGGTGAGGAATACTATTATGAAGAGCCATTAATCAGCCTATTTGATGTTGTAAAGGAATACGATAAAGGAACTGTTAAGGCATTGAATGGAATAAACCTGGATATATTTGAAGGGGAATTCGTATCCATCATCGGCCCTTCAGGTTCTGGAAAATCCACCCTTTTGAATATGCTCGGTGCTTTGGATAAGCCTACAAGAGGAAAGATCTATATTGATGGTATTGACCTTGTAAAAGAGAAGGATTTAAGTGAATTCAGGCAGGAAAAAATAGGTTTTGTTTTCCAATTGCATAACTTGATTCCTAACTTATCTGTTTTTGACAATGTTCAGATTCCATTGCTTCCTACTGGAATGTCCAACAAGGAGATGAAGGAAAGGGCAAGTGAAATAATAAGGGCTGTAGGTTTGGAAGACAAGAAAAAGCAAAGGCCTAATAAGTTATCTGGTGGGCAACGTCAAAGGGTAGCTATTGCAAGGGCATTGGTAAACAATCCTTCCATTATCTTAGCAGATGAACCAACAGGTTCCCTTGATTCTAAGACTGGAGAAATGATTTTGAATCTGCTTATGGAAATGCATGAGCGTTATAATGTAACATTGATTATCGTTACACATGACAATGATGTTGCTAACTTGGCGGAGAGAACCATAAAAATCAAGGATGGTCAAATAATAGAGGATAAATACAATTACTAGTATTTTCTTCTTTCTATTTTTTTAATTTTTAATTTCTAATAGAATATAGTGATAATTATGAAAGATATATTTGATGAATGTAGTTTAGGGGATTTAAAGCTAAAAAGTCGTATCATAAGAACTGGAACTTGGGAAAGACAAACTGAAGATGGTGGATTCTTAAAGAGTGAAGTCTTTGACAGATATGAAAAGATGGCTAAAAGTGGTGTAGGATTGATCAATTCAGAAATGTTTGTATTTGATCCAAGAGACAGATTTGCCGAGTACTGCAATAATGTGAATTATAGAGGTTTTGTAAAGGACTATAAGGAAATTACAGATATCTGTCATAATCATGATGTGCCGGTTCTTGGCCAATTGGCTTTCTTTTATTATAATGATGGTTTGAATCAAAAGGTTGAAGCAAATGACATTAGCTTGGAAGGAATTAGACGTCTTCAGGCAGATGTTATCATGGCCGCTAAGAAGTTCTCATTTGCAGGATTTGATGGAATGCAAATAGACATTGGAAACAATTTTTACCTTGCTAAATTCATAAATCCTTATTTCAATCAAAGAAAGGACCAATATGGTGGCAATACAGAAAACCGTGTCAGAATCTGTTCAGAGATTATCAAGGTTCTCAAAAAGACCATGGATTTCCATGTCAGTTGCAGAATAAATCCTTGGGATGTCAGGAAAAATGGAATGACTCCTGAAGAAAGTATCAAGGTTGCAAAGGAACTTGAAAAGGCAGGTGCTGACAGCATTCAATTGACTGCAAGGACAATATCCTATCTTTATGATGGCAATGATAGAAATCCATTCCTTGTGTATGTGGATAAGCTAATAGATGAAGTGGATGTTCCAATCATTTTAGGCGGTTCAATGAGGGATATGAAATCAATGAATGATGTTTTAAATGATTCAAAAGTTGAATTCTTATCCATGTCTAAGCCATTTGTAGCACAGCCAGACTTTTTAGCTGATTGGAAAGCGAATGGTGAGGGAGTTTCAATTTGTCAAAGCTGCAATAACTGTTACTCCAAGAAAGAGAGCACTTGTTTTAAATTTAAATAATTAATTATCTTATTTTATTTTTTTCTTTTTTTCTTTACTTTTCTGTTTATCATTTTTAGCTTTTTTTAAAAAATTATTTAAGTATTCTAAAGCAAACTATATTTTATGCAAACAAAAAAGGTTTCAAGATATGTCATTTACTTATTTTCGCTGTTTTTAATATCATTAGGTGGAGCCATATCAATAAAAGCGAATTTAGGAACTTCCCCTATCATTTGTCTTCCATATGTTTCAAGCTTGATTTTGAAAATGAGTGTTGGAACTGTCTGCTTGATCTTTAATGTTATTTTTATAGCTGTTCAGGTAATCCTTTTAAGAAGTGGGTTTGAAAGGAGACAGTATTTGCAGATAGTTGTGGGAACAATCTTCTCCCTTTCCATAGACTTTTCAATGATGTTGGTAAGTTTCTTGAATCCTGCAGATTATTTAAGTCAGTTTGCAACACTTCTCTTAAGCTGTGTAGTGGTTGCTTTTGGTGTGATGCTTGAGGTTCAAACAGAAGTGGTTTATCTTCCTCCTGATGGAATAATCGTAGCCATTTCAAAGGTTCTAAAAAAGGAGTTTCCAAAGGTAAAGCCATTTGTTGACACAAGCTTTGTACTTACTGCAGCTATCTTGTCAATTGTATTCTTAGGATACCTTGCAGGAGTTCGTGAAGGAACAATCATTTCTGCTCTAATAATTGGGCCTATTGTAAAGGTTCTTCAAACTTATTTAAATCCTTATGTTGAACGCTTATATGAAAAATAATATGCTTGTTTTAAAAAAAGTTTAATGTAGATTAATAAAAAAATAATTGAGATTAATTCAAATCTCAAAATCTCTTTTTTCTAAAGTTTTTCTAAGTGTAGGAGTAAGCATATCCTCATTGTAAAGCTCTTTCAATTCTTCAATGTCTACCCATTTGAAGTCATCATGCTCATCGCTAATCTGAAGCTCTCCACTTAGTATTTCAAGATTCATCATCAATTGTACTGTGCTTATTGGCTGATTGGTTCTTCTGCTTATGAATTCGTCTTGAACAACTTCGAACAAGCTTTCTATATTCACATCAAGGTTAGTCTCTTCCTTGAATTCCCTTATCAATGCCACATCAAAGAACTCTCCAGGATCCACTTTTCCTCCAGGGAGTTCATACTTATGAGGATTGTTTCTTGATTTTGGATGTCTTCTGAGGATTAATATCTTATCTTCCTTTTTAACCACTCCTCTTACAGTCAATCCCCAGTCTTTTTTGCCATTCATGTTCTCACCTATGAAAATCTATTAGATTATAATATTGCTTTTATTTCGTTATTTTAGTCTTTAACTTTGATTAGATTTATATATTATGATGTTTAAAGTATTTTTAAGGAGTTTTTCTCTTTGAGTAAATCTCCAATTATCTGAAATGGTAAGGTTTTTGAATTCTTTTGAATTCATTAAACCTTGATAATTTTTTACTTTTTTTATAATTCTTCAATT
>JAZNRM010000042.1:0-4291 GCA_045590695.1 Methanobrevibacter sp. | reverse complement strand
CAATAGCTAAAATAATTCCACAAACAATTAATTTAACAATTGTCTTTAATAAAGATAAGTCTGGTTTGTACTCTGTTTTGGAAATAGAATACATCATAAGGATTAAAATTAATATTTCACTGAGCACTGTAGTAATTGCTGCACCGTTATATGATAAGACTGGAATCATGAAATAATTCAATACGATGTTGAATACGGCTGCAACTACATATATCTTAGTTACTGAGACTTCTTTTCCAATTGAATTAAGCAAGGATGTTGCTACACCATTAATAAATAGGAAAACAATTGTCCAAATAAGTATTTGCATAGCTGGAGAAGCTAAAGCATATTGACTGCTGTAAATTAAGTTGATTATATAATCGGAATATAAATAGACTCCAATGCTTAAAGGAAGCAAAATCAATAAAGAATATTTGAATGATTGCTCAAAACTAACTTTTAAAAGATTTGTATCCTCTGCATAAAGCTTGCTCATCAATGGGAATATCACATATTGATAGATTACATAAAATGCTGCAAATACAGACACTATCTTATATGCAGAGTTATATAATCCTGTAGCGTAATCTCCTGATAAAAATTGAATCATGACTACATCTATTGAGAAATAAACTGTGTAAAAGAATATGCTTAAACCAAAGGGAATAGATCTAATGGCTGTTCTTTTCCAAAAAGCTAAATCAAACTCAAATTTTGGAATTCCAAATGATTTGTTCATGTTTAGAATCATAAAAATCAAAAATACCAAATAAGCTAATGCATATGAAACAGCAACTCCTATCAATCCTAGATCAAATGCTATAACAATCAGAGTTAGAACCAATAACAATATTCCCGCAATCATTTCACCAATAGAATTAATCTTTTGGTTTTCATATGCTTGGAATACACCACCAATGAATTTTATCATGCAAATAAAAATTGTCTCAAGTGATATTATCAAAGCTACTTCAATGGTTAATTTATTATATCCTAATATTAGCAATATTAAAGCGGTTACAATAAATAGAGCAATAGATAAAAGTATTTTAAATGGAATAACATTATTTATATATTTTTGAGTTTTTGATTTATCTTGAGATATTTCTCTTGTAGAAAATGTACTCATTCCGATATCTGTTCCCATACCTAAAAGTACAGTAAATGAAATAGCAAATGATAAAATACCATAATCATTTACTCCCAGATATCTAGCAATAGCTATTGTCCAAAAAAATGCACATAAATTAACTATTACTTGAGATGTTGTTACCCAACTTACATTCTTAAATAAAGTTTTTATCTCGCTCATAATAACACTTTAATAATAAACTAATTAGAATAATTAATAAAACAAATCATGTATTTTCTTCTCAATTCCTTTTCCTTTAGATTTTTTAAAGAAATTGAAGTATAAAAACTGATATCCTTTTCTTAAAACTATATTATCTGATAAAGCCATTCTAAATCTTAATCCATTTCCCAAATAATAAATAGGAACTTCTTTTACATTTAATTTATTATGTTCAATCCAAACATTGAAAATAGCTTCTGAAATAAGTCCAAACACTCTGGGATGCTCATCTACATTAATCCTATTTTCCACTTCTTCCAGTATTGGAAATACCCATCCACAGTAATCATCAACAAGTTCTCTTCCTGCAATGAACATGTTGTAATTGGAAAAGCTGGATTGGTTTAACATCCTATCAAAGGTTTCTAAATATTCCTGAGACATATCTTCAATTATTTCTCTAGTGATCTTTAAAGGTTTATATAAATGATGGTCTTTATATGTTTCCCAATAAGACCCTTTAATTAAATCAGATTTTTTAGGCAAAATAATATCATAATTGGATAAATACTCTTCTATTTCATCTTTTTCGATTAAATTAGTTTTTTTACCTTTGAAATAACGTCTGTAATGGCATAATCCAATTATATCTGCATCAGATTCCTTCCACATCCAATACAATCCTGTCAATTCACAGTAGTCCTTGTTTTTTGAGGATATGTTTCCTTCAAAACTATCATCACTTGCAAATCCAAAGTTCTCCTTACCATTCCTACCTACAAATAAAGGAGTGTAAATATCATCATTTCGGATTTCTTTTATTGCTTCTTCACTGTGTGAAATAACATACAATTGAATTTTTTCAGACATACTAAAACCATAAATATTAACGTCTCATATCCTTATGAAGCAATCCCATGTAGATATGAACATAAGCCCATCTTACAATAGCTCTCTTTACAATCCACATATGGACATTAAGTCTTAGACCATTTACTTTAAGTTCAGACTCCTTAACCTTAAGATTTTGCTTATCCATCCATACATCAAATAGACGCTCAGTCAAGAATCCATAGATTCTCTTTTGATAATCATCATAACCAGTCATATCCACTCTCTTTTCAACTTCGGCAAGTATTGGAAATACCCATTCACAGTAAGGGTCTATGACTTCCTTTTTTGCGATGAACATATTGTAATAGTAAAGTTCCTTTCCATTCACTACCTTTTTATAACTGTCCAAATATTCAGGGCATTGTTCACTAATCACTTCTTCACACAAATCAAGATCCTTTGCATAGTTCCAGTGGTCATAATCCTCATAAACGGAACCTAAGAGTGCAGTTGTCTTTTTAGGAAGAATGATGTCATACTCTTCAAATATCTTTTCCAAATCCTCTTTTTCAAGTCTTTTTCCAAGTCTCCATTTAGCAAAATAACGCCTATAATGGACAAGACCGATAATGTCTGCATCACTATTCTTCCACATCCAGTAAAGGCCGGTAAGTTCACAGTAAGAAGAGTTTTTGCCTGATATGTTGTCACCGGTATCATCACTTACAAAACCTAAATTATCCTTACCGTCTCTGCCTACAAATAGAGGCACATAAATCTCATTTGCATCGATATCCCTAATATCCTCTTCGCTATGTGATACAACATAAACCTGAATTTTTGAACCTGACATAATACTATTTCCTAAAGACTTGAAAGTTAAAAAAGAAAAAGGTTCACAAATTGTGAACTTAATATTTTAAATCTTATATTATATTATAATTTTTTAGATTTTACTTAATAAGTTTATCTGAATTCTTATTATTTATTTTAAAAAAAGAATGGGGGATAATGATTAGTTTTCAATCATTATCAGCTTGCCCGTCTTAGGGTCCTTGTAGACCTTACCCAACTCGCTGTACCCTTCTCCAGATGATGAGCTGATGTCTGGTGTTTCGTTAAGCTGCTGACCTTGGTCTATCTCGGTAACCTGCTTCATGGCATTGATTGCGTCTTGCTTTTGTTCTGGAGTCACATCATCGTTGAATACGATTGCCTGCATGTTCCAGGAAATTACAAGGAAAACAAGCAAACCCACTGCTATAACAAGCATTGCATCCACAAGGTTGGCAACACCTGTCATTGGGTCTTCCTCTTCCTCCTCGAATGCAGTCTTTCGATTAAGCTTTACCATAACAATCACCTAGAGCTTTCTGATTCTTGTGAGCACCACATCTGTCAAGACATCTATGTTCGCTATGTATTCGCTATACCATCTTCGTCTGATTTTACTTATTACATATGCCAATGCTCCAGCCCCTATCCCTACAACAGTGGTGTCGAATGCGACTATGATTGCGTTGGATAGTGTGACTATGTCTCCTGAACCCAATGCAGCAAGTCCAGGACCCATAGGAATCAATGTTCCCATCAAACCTAATGTTGGTCCTATACGGGTTATGATATCTGTGTAAGATAATCTTTTCTCTAATTTCTTTTCTCTGGAATTGACTAGTTTCTTTGCCAATGCTATTCTAGATTCCAAATCTAGATTGGTGTCTGTTATTTCCTTCAAGTCGTTCTTCATTGAGTTTGGTATCTCTGAACTTTGTATTATGTTTAATATTTCATCTTGAGTGTTTGCATTTGAAATGCTGTTTATCAAGGTTTTCATTTCCATATTGGATACTGTCTTCCTGTGCCTGTATTCTCGTATTAATCCTCCCAACAATATTATTGCTGCTATTGCAAATAACAGTAGGAATATTATTACAGGAATCTGCAGGCTTTGGCTTACAAGATCCAATGTTGAGGTCAAAATGTTAGTGCCAGCCATATATTTACTCTCCTAAAACTATCATTTTTTGGTTTGAAAATTTCTATCAATTTAATTAAAATAATGATGATTTAAATTATATTTTAATTATTTAAATTGAATTTTAATTAATTGAGCTTTTAAGATAATTGAATCAATATTGTAATTATAAATTTTTTAAATTGCTTATCTACATTAAATTGATG
>JAZNRM010000041.1:0-2653 GCA_045590695.1 Methanobrevibacter sp. | reverse complement strand
GATTTTTATAAACTTTTGAAATTTTTAATAATTCTATTATTTAATTAAAAAATAATATTTAATGTTTAATAAGTTATTTAAGAGAATATAGGTGTTATGATGTATCAATATGAAGAAGATATGAATAAGATTTATGACTTGATGAGAGTTCATAATGACTGGATGAGAGACAGCGTTAACCTCATTGCAAGTGAAAATACCACAAGTAATGCTGTCACAACCGCAATGGCTTCTGATTTGGCTCACAGATATGCAGAAGGACAAGCTTATGAAAGATTATACCAAGGATGTACCTACATTGACCAAATCGAAGACATTACAAAACAATTATCATGTAAAGTTTACGACTGTAGTTATGCAAACGTTCAACCAGTTTCTGGTGTAACTGCAAACCTCGCTGCTTTCTTCGGTTTTGCTAAAGCTGGAGACAAGATGATTGCTATGAACATTCCTTTTGGAGGACATATTTCCCATGCGAATGTAAGTGCAGCAGGTATTAGAGGATTAAAGACTTTAGAGCATCCTTTCAACCCAGAAGTAATGAACATTGATGTTGATGCATTGAACAAAATGATTTTAGCGGAAAAACCAAAAATCATCCTCTTTGGAGGAAGCTTATTCCTATTCCCACACCCTGTATCTGAAGTTGTTGATGCAGCTAACGAAGTGGGAGCAACCATTATGTACGATGGTGCTCACGTTCTCGGATTGATTGCTGGTAAACAATTCCAAGATCCTTTAAAAGAAGGAGCTGAAGTTCTTATGGGAAGTACCCACAAGACTTTCCCAGGTCCTCAAGGAGGAATTATCTTATCCGATAAGAAAAATGAAAAATTAATTGACAATGCTGTATTCCCTGGTGTAGTAAGTAACCATCACTTGCACCACTTAGCTGGTTTAGGAATTGCTACCGCTGAAATGTTAGAATTTGGTGAAGATTACGCTAAACAAACCATTAAGAACGCTAAAGCATTAGCTGGAGCTCTTGCAGAACAAGGATTCAATGTAATGTGTGAAGACTTAGGATACACTGAATCCCACCAAGTTGCTATGGATGTAAGAGATGTCAAAAGAGCTACCATCTTAGCTAAGGAATTAGAGCAAAACAACATCATTCTTAACAAAAACCTCATTCCTGGTGACAATGTAAATGACAGTGATGACCCATCTGGTATCAGAATAGGTACTCAGGAAATCACCAGAAGAGGAATGAAAGAAAAAGAAATGGAAGAAGTAGCTGAATTCATCTGGAGAGTTGCTGAAGGTGACAAGGTAGACATCAAGGATGAAGTAACTGAATTCATGTCTCAGTACAGAACCATTCACTACGCTTTCACAGAAGAAGAAGGATACAAGTTCATTGAACATATCTAATTCTTTTTGAATTTCAATATTTCAGTCCTTGACTGAAATTCTTTTTTTATTTTTTATTTTATTTTTTAATTATTCTTGATCTTTTCATATTTGAAAACATTAATCATATGTATTTTTATTTAGGAGATATTTCATGAAAATAGGATGGGCTTTTACCGGTGCAGGACATTTGCTTAAGGAAAGCGTTGAAGCTATGGAAGAATTGGCAAAAGACAACGATCTAACTGTTTTTCTATCACAGGCTTCCGAAGAAGTTTTAAAGATGTACGGTCTCTATGATAGGGTTGTTGCTGTAACTGGTGGAAGGTATAATGAACTTGCAAGCGATTCCAATCAGAAATTCAGTTTTCCAATCACTGGCAGGCTTTCACTTGGAAAATATGATTTGCTTATCGTATCACCTACAACTGCAAATACAGTTGCCAAGATAGTTCATGGAATTTCAGACACTCTTGTAACCAATGCAGTTGCACAAGCTGGTAAAGGCAGGGTAAGAACCCTCATGGTTCCTGTAGACATTGAACCAGGGGATGTGGAAACAATATTGCCTTCAAAGCTTGAAAAGACCAAATGCCAAAAATGTGATGAATGTGAAGCTGCTTTAGCTTGTCCGAATGGTGCTATCATTGCCCATGAAGAGATTGATCTATTGAAATGCATTGGATGTGGAACCTGTAAGGACATTTGTCCATATGATGCAGTTTCAACAGGAAAAGTCATAACTATGCATATGAGGGAAATAGACATTGAAAATACTCAAAAGCTCCAAAAAATGGAGGGAATCGAGATTTTCGACACTCCTCAAAGTCTTATGGATAGCTTAGATTTATAATTTCTCTATCCATTTATTTATCCATTCCATCCCCCTATTTTATTTCTATCTCATCACCTATTTTCATGCAATCATTGAATTCTCTTTTATCAAATTCCACTATATATTTAGCTGGTTTTTTAGGAATATGACAATTCCACGGCTTCAATTCAGCTATTTCATAAACCATATTGCTTTTATCTATAAAAACTAAAATTATTTCAAATCTCATGAAAAAGCTATGAATTGAAGATCTTTCCTTCTTATTTATCCTCTCAGGAATCTCAAACAACAATGGAACTTCAGCATTCTTTTTAAACATAAGTCCCATTAAACGACTAAAAAAAGTATTGGCTATTCTGATTTTTGCAACTTCTTCATTTGATTTTATAAGTGTCATTGACTTTAAATTTTTATTCCTTTTGTTTTCACTATTTTTCAATTTATTATCCATAATTCTATTATTTT
>JAZNRM010000040.1:0-2568 GCA_045590695.1 Methanobrevibacter sp. | reverse complement strand
CGCTTGTGTACGGTCTGCAACTTCGATTTTCTTGAAGATGCTAACCATGTGATTCTTGACAGTACGCTCACTAATATTTAAATGCATAGCGATATCCTTATTAAAATTACCTTTTGCAACTTCAATTAAGACTTCCACTTCCCTCTTGGTTAATGCATCCAGCTTATTCTTGTCATCATCTTTATGAATCAGATAACTGTTCAATTCAGGAATAAGATTTGGCTGGATATAAGATTCGCCGTCTAAAATTGCAAAAATAGCTTTCTTCAATTCTGCAGAACCGGAATCCTTTAATATGTATCCATCAACACCAATCTCCGTTGCTTTTACAAGATATTCTACTTCTTCGTGAACTGTCAGCATAAGGACTTTGATCTTTGTTCTGTTCTTGCGAATTTCAGCAAGTGTCTCTAAACCATTTTTTCTAGGCATATTAATATCAAGCAATAAAATATCTGCGTTCACTTTGCTTAATTGCTCTAAACATTCTACACCATCATTAGCCTGTGCTACGACCTCAATTTTCTGATCAAACTCAAGTAACTGCTTTATACCTTCTCGAATCATTACATGATCATCCGCAAGAATAACCTTTACCTTCATATAAAACAACCACCTTTCTTTCAATTCACATTATGTACCTATCAGTAATATACCACAAAATAAAACCAAAGATAATTACCTTGGTATTATTATTTCAATTTTGGTGCCTTCATTCTTTATAGAATTAATATAACACCTACCACCCAAAATAGAAACTCTTTCTTTCATTATCTGCAATCCATAATGAATCATCTTATCATTATCGGATTCATCGTATGCTCCCTGTTTTGGAATTCCAATGCCATCATCTGATACAAGAATATATAATTCATTTTCTTTATCATAGATTGTAAGAGTAATCGTCTTAGCATTTGCATGTTTTGCTGAATTTGTAAGACTTTCCTGTATAACTCTGTAAATTTCTAATTTTTTAATTTCATCAAAATCGTCTTCAAAATCAATATTCGCATGGATATCAATTACGAATCTTCCATTTAGAACATCAATTAAATTTTCAATTGCCCCGGTCAATCCTAAATCATCAAAAGCCATTGGACGTAAATCAAAAATAGTATTACGGATATCCTTAATAATCTTGCGGATTTCATCATTGACGGAAGCCAATTCCAATTTAGCCTTGGTGGCATCTATATCAATATAAAAACCAGCTAGTTCTATCTGATGAATAATATGAGTCAAATCTTGAATAGACGTATCATGCAATTCATTCGCAATACGTTTACGATCCATTTCCTGATTTTTGAACCATTCTGATTGTGCCTGTAAATTTTCTTTATCAGGTGTATTTTTCATATATACCTCTTTAGTTTACATAACTCTTATAATGGTTGTTTTACCGGTGTTCCTGCTTTACGAGGATATTTTGCGGGTGTTTCCTTTACTTTCTTAATAATAATAAATGTTCTCTTAAAATCAGTTCCCGGCAAGAGGAATTCATCGGTTTTTACATTATTTCCTCCAAGAATTGAAATCGCATTTTGAGCTGTCTCCAATTCTTCTTTTGCTTTTTCCGATTTATAAGAAACAAAACATCCTCCGACTTTTACATAAGGAAGGCAAAATTCAGTAAGCGACGAAAGATTGGCAACTGCCCTGGAAACACAAAAATCAAATTGTTCACGCATTTCCTTCTTTTTAGCAAAATCTTCAGCTCTACCATGCAATGCCGAAATTCCCTCTAATGAAAGTTCTTTTATCACTTCATTTAAAAAATTGATTCTCTTATTAAGTGAATCTAATAATGTAACTTTTATACCGGGAAAAGCAATCTTAATCGGTATTCCCGGAAAACCGGCCCCGGTTCCGATATCTAAAATTGAAATCTCTTCATTTTGGCTTATCAATCGTCCGATGGAAATACTGTCAAGAAAGTGTTTTTTCAAAACTTCCTCAAATTCCGTTATGGCAGTTAAATTTATTTTCTCATTCCATTCAATCAACATTTCATAATATTTCTGAAACTGGGAGAGTTGCTTTTCATTTAACTCCACTCCGAATTGAAGTGCATCTTCTTTTAATTGGTTCATTTTGGTTGATTCCATTTAACAAACCTTTCTATATCATATTGTAAATATAGTATAATTACTGATTACTTTGTCTTTTATGTTCCAAATATACAAGCAATACCGAAATATCTGCCGGCGAAACACCGGATATTCTGGAAGCCTGTCCGACATTAATCGGTTTTAACTGTTTTAGTTTCTGTCTTGCTTCCTTACGAAGACTTGAAACATCATCATAATCAATATCAGCCGGAATCATTTTATTTTCCATTTTCTTATATTGATTTACCTGGCTAATCTGACGTTTGATGTAACGTTCATACTTAATCTGAATTTCTACCTCTTCAATAACATCTGCCGGTAAAGATTCTCTCTTTTCATCCAAATCAGAAAGAATCTCATAAGTAATCTCTGGTCTGCTTAAAATCTCAGCAAGGTTGCTTCCTGTTTTTAAAGTAGAACTGTTATGACTTTCCAAAAATTCCTGTGTACGCTTGTTTGC
>JAZNRM010000039.1:0-2993 GCA_045590695.1 Methanobrevibacter sp. | reverse complement strand
TTCATAATCATAATCCCCATAGTCATAGTTGTCATCAAATGAATAGTATTCAGGTTCCTCTTCAAACTTTTTTCTAGGAACACATGCCTTTTTAGATTTTCTATGGTCCTTTTGCCACATAATATCACTTCTTTTAAGGTTTTATCTTTTCAGCATGTTGAATATTTCTTTCTATACTGCTTGATTTATGATTCTCAATCATGAAATCTATTCTCTCTTCCTTTTCCAATGACTTAGGAACTCCAAATAATGATGCCACTACATCAAAAGTATCATCATCCAAATTAGACAATGTATCTTTAAGCTCTTGGGAACTTAAAGCGGGAGCCACTTCCTCTTTAGGTTTTATGATCCTTGATCTTGGCTTATAATCATTAACTTTCGGTTTGATTTCCACACTGCTAAAAGTATATCTTTTTTCTTTTTCCTCTGATTCCTTTATTAACTCTTCAGAAACTCCTTTAGTATAACCACAGTCCTTGCATTTATGTCCATCCAAATATGGCAGCATCATCCCATTGCACTCAGGACAAAAATCCATTGGTTCGCTTTGAGTTGCATTGGCTTGAATATAGTCCTCTTGTGCAACAGTAAATCCTTCATAAGTAGAGTTTTTATTTGAAGGATTTTCAGCATTTCTTCTTTCAGTTAATCTACGTTCCCTATGTAACCTTTCCATCTTATCATCAATTGACATATTTCACCCAAATAATCTACGATTTCAACAGTTTTTTATTTCTAAATATTATTTGAAACCGTAATATATAAAGATTATTGTTTTTCAAATGAATTTAAGAAAGGGATTAGGTATGTTAGTTCAATTGGATTGTAGGATTCTTTTCTAGTTTCTTTGTCGTATACTACATCACATATTTCAAAGCTTAAGTTGATTTCTTCATCTTCCTCTTTTCCAAAGCAGACCCAAGTGTTTAGCTCTACATAGTAGTTAATTTGTGGGACTAAGAGTTCATCTTCCCCTTGAAAAGTCATTTTATTGTTTAATTCATTGAACTCTTTTACTGTTGTTTTTAGAGTTGATTTTGCATAGATTGGGTCTATTTTTGTGTAATTGTTTTCATTCAGCCATAATACGAATTGGAATGTAATGTCATCCAATTCCAGTATTTCTTTAGTTTTTAGGTTTTTAGCTATTGCCACTTGCATGTTATCATCCTTTAATTATTATTTATTTTTTTGTAAATAACTAGTGAAATCTTTTTCCACTAACCATCTGCCCCTCTTTAACATCCTGGACCAGATTATATTGCCTTCTTTTTCGGTGATAAGTCCCTTTTCTAATGCCATTTCAAGAATATCTCCAGTGGAAATCCTTTCTAAATTATATTTTTCCACATAAGGCATTACATCTTTTGTATTGTTGCTTGCTACAATTCCATTATGCTTTTTGGCATGAGCAATAACAGCTGCTTCCCCTTTTCCTATAGTCTTATCTGAAAAATAATCTGAAGATAATTTCAAAAAAAGAAGATAATCTTCCGTATCTGTATCAAATTTAACTATTTTAACAAAACCCTTATCAATTAGATTATCAACCCTATTCTTAAGATTTTGTATATGTGGCCTATCAAACTCATCATAAACTTCAAATGGGAGATAAATGCATTCGAATTGCTCTTCTAAAAGAGAAGTGTCATCTATTGCAATAAAACAGCTTAAACAATCTGTATCATAAAAAGCAGGTTTCATTTTACCACCTACCTAAAATGATTCATCATTTAAATTGTACACAATATCCTCACGAAAAGCATCCAATAACAATTCCTCTTTTTTTCCTTGTGATATTAAATCTTCTTCAAATGCTTTTTCCGTTAATTTGATGTAATTTCCAATGGTCAAATATTCCATATTTAAATATGGTGTGTATAAGCTTGAATCGTAACCTCTAATGGATGCATTACGAATTATATCCTCCTTAAATGCCATATACTGTTCATAAGTAATTTCATTTAAGAAGAATATAAGTCTCAATAATAATGCTTGATGGGATATTTGGAAGTATTGTTCAGCATCTATAATAGAATCCAAATCCCATTTTTGAATATCATTGTTTAATTTATATGTTTCTATTGCTCCATGTGGCATCAATAGGCATGATGCAAAAAGATCTGCCTTTTTCTCTATCTCATCATCACTCTCAATTCCACATATATTAAACTTATTATCATCATATTTCAAGTGATACAATTCATGAGCTATTGTGAATGCCTGTCTTCCTTTCCTATGTCTTGAATTTACAAATATTATATTTTCCTTTTCCAATTTCAGACAAGCTCCACTTAATTCATCATCCATTTTCTTAAAAACTATTGTTAGATTCTTTATTTTATTTATGGCAAGTGAAAATATGTCAATGGATTCATTCACATCTATTTTCCATTGTCTTCTGCAAGCACAAGCCAACTCATTCATTTCCAAATACATGATTACTCCTGTTTGTTTGTAATTCTTGATAGGAATTCTAAATTATTTATTATCCTGTTCATCTCTGCAATATCTTCCAATGATAGATTTTTATTGTTTGATCTGAATGCCATATTAGTTTTGGAATACTCTCCAATACCTAATACGATGTATTCTGGAGAGCATCTGTAAAGATTAGATAGTTTGATTATAGAATCACTCTTTAATTTTCTTTCATTACTTTCTAGTTTAGCTATTTGACCTTGTTTGAATCCAAGATATTCTGCTATTTGGTTTTGAGTGAAATTATGTTCTAATCTTATTCTTTTTAATCTATCACCTACTGTTTCTACCATATTTTTAAACCCCATTAATTATTTAATTATATATTGGAATATTTTATTATATAAATTTAACTAAAAAATATTCCAAAGAATTAAAAAAAAATTAGTTACTTTAAAATTTCATAGAATAATTTTTATAATTTGACAATTAACTAGAAAATCTATTATCTTAAATTGCCAATCTCATCTATATTTACATAATAGGATATAGGTTTCACATAATTCCGT
>JAZNRM010000038.1:0-4557 GCA_045590695.1 Methanobrevibacter sp. | reverse complement strand
CCCAACTCCTTGGCTCACAGAACGACATGGCTACGATCCGACTTGGAAATAAAAACAATGACAAAGATGATAGTATTTGATATGGATGGTACAATAGCAAACCTTTATGGAGTTGAAAATTGGTTAGATATGTTAAGAGCTGAAGACCCTACACCTTATGCAATAGCTGAGCCAATGTATGATATGGAAGAATTAGCAAATGTTCTGAATAGTCTGAAAACTCTTGGTTGGACAATAGCAGTTACAAGTTGGTTAGCAATGGGTAGTACAAAAGAATATGATGAAATGGTAAGAAATGCCAAAAGAGAATGGCTTGCTAGACATAATTTCCCAGTTGATGAAATCCACTTGGTAAAATATGGAACAACAAAAGCAAACTGCACAAGAGGAAAGGCAGATTACCAAATTTTGGTAGATGACAATGAAAAAGTTAGAAATGGCTGGACTCTTGGAGATACAATCAATGCTAATGAAAATATTGTAGAAAAATTGATAAAACTACTTGACTTCTAGGTTCAAATGTGATAATATATAATCACAGATAGGAAAGGAGATAAAATTATGAAATACTTAATAGTTAAATGTCAAGCACTTGATGACCAGTCTGAATGTGATGCTAATAGAACTCCATTACTTATAACAGATGATTTTGATAATTTTGATTGTTATGACTATGAAATTTATGAAATTAAAGAAAATGGCACACTTGAATTAATAAAAGAATATTTTGAATAAGGAGATAAAAAAATGAAATATACTTTAACAATTAAAATAAATGCTAACACAATAATTCACCATTCTAATAATGATTTAGTGAAAATGAAAGAATTATTTATGGGCTTAAAAAACTATAGAATAGGAGAGTCAGCAATGCTGATAGATAATACAACAGGAGAAATCCTTGGAGATTATAAAAATAGCTACAGTGCTAACAATTACAATTATACTGAATATATCAGTGAGACTCTACTGGAAAGGAGATAGCTATGGCAATCAAAATTTTTGAAAAAAGCTACTCAATAGCAGAAACCTTTACAACTAAAATAGAAATTGATACAGAGCAATTCCCAAATTGGGATGAAGATACTCTTTTGGAATATGTTGATGATTTACTGTGGGACCAGGCTACTACTGAAAGTAATCATGAATTATCTGATGATTTGATGCCATATCCAGTAGAAATAGGAGGAAATGAAAATGATTACTCAAATTAAAAGAATAGTTAAATTTTTTCTTAATGATTCAGAATTAAAGACTTGGAATGATTTTGAAACTATGTTGTCAAGAATGAAACATGAATTTGAGGGGGTAGGAGGTGAATATTATGAGGATATTAAGTTAATTCAAGAGTGTATGGAAGATATAAAAAATAACATCCTGTTAGATGAAATTGAATAGGCAAAAATGCCTATTTTTTCTGACTTTTTTGAATTGCGGAAATATTCTGAAAATTGCGGCCGGCGCGCTGACCATCGGTTCAGCGCGTTTTCCAGTATACCATGCCGCCAGCTATTTGTCAAGAGTTTTTTGCAAAAAATTTTGCAAAAATATTTTTCCCAAAATGCTTGACATTGGGTTGCAGATATGGTAATATATAATCACAGAAAGGAGGTAAGAGGTGAGCAAGCCACCTAAAAAAAATTATCCAAAATGAAAAAAAATGCTTGACTTTTAAAAATTAAAATGTTATAATAAGTTATAAGTTAAATAAAGAAATGAAAGGATTGGTGTTAATTATGACTAAGAAGATTACAAGAAAAGAAATGTTTGCTATGATTCAGGCTGTTGTGGCTAATTCAACTGCTACCAATAAGGGTGAAATGGTAGAATTCATTGAAAAGCAGATTGCCCAGCTTGAAAGAAAGTCAGGCTCTTCAAAGCCAACTAAAACACAGTTGGAAAATGAAAACCTTAAGGTTGAAATCCTTGAATGTTTCAAGGGACTTGAAAAGCCTGTGACAATCACAGAATTCTGTGAAAAGGTAAATCACCCAGTTGCAGAACTCTCCAATCAGAAGCTGTCTGCACTGTTCAATCAGTTGGCAAAGCCTGAAGTTGGCAAGCTGATTAAGACAGTTGAAAAAAAGAAGTCCTACTTCTCCCTTGCCTAGTTATGAGGGGATATAAATCCCCTCCCCTTATGGGGATCTGTTAAAAAAAAACTCTTGACAACTCCCCTATAATTTGATATACTAATTACAGATAGGAAAGGAGTTGAAAATATGAGATATGATTTTAATGGTAAAATGGTAAACATTCCAGACCAAGAAATTGAAAAGGCTATGAAAAATCTGAATCTTACCAAAGATGAGGCAATAGAAATGTGGTTAGAAGATGAGGGATACATAGATAACCCTGAACAGTTAGAATTATGCCAAAAGGCAAAGGATAACAAAATCACTGCCACAATTCATCAAGCCAGTGGGGATAGACCTAAAAAGCAGTCAAAACCTAAAACTGTCAAGGTTTCTTCAGAAAAGCAAGACCTTTTCACCTTGTTAGAGGTCACTTTAGATGACTACTGCAAGGAAATAGGTGGAAAAAGAACAATTTTGAATCCAAATAAGCTCATTCAAGTGGAATTAAATGGAAAAACATTCAAAATTGACCTAATTGAGCAAAGAAAACCTAAAAAATAGGCAAAATAGTACAAAAATCACTCAAAATGAGTGATTTTTTTTATTTTTTTATAAAAAACACTTGACAAAATGCGGCGGGAGTGGTATAATCGTCGGGCCGCTGACCATCGGTCCGGCCCGAACTCCGCACCCATAACCCCATATGCAATTTTTTCGTAGTTGTTTGGGTCTGCGGCGACCGCGCATAAAATCCCGATATATGGATCTCGAACACGGTTGTTTGAGATCCGTGTCGCCCGGGCCGGGACCCTTATATGATTTTTTCTGGTGATTATTTGGACTTTGCCGCAACCTATAAAATCCCTTAATTGATTTGTTAAGAAAATTATGTTATAATATAAAAAAAAGACATTTTTACGTCCGCTTAATAAACATAATGTCAGATCGGCAGGAAATGTCTCCTAGAATGAATCGTATAAACTTCACAGACTTGATTTTTCTTAAAAATTTTGTTATAATATAATTACAATAGTAAAGGAGATAAATTTATGGAGAATACTATCAAAGAGCTCCTTGCAGCGGGTATGTCCCCAGATGACATATTCCAAACCGCTACAAGATTACAGGCAGACGCGAACGAAGCAAAAGCAAAAGAAAGAAAAGAAGCACTACATAAAATGTTTAGTGCGGCAATGGAGTATATGGCTTTAATAGGTCATCCTGAAAAAAGAACTCCTGAAGAGCTAGAAGAACTTATTGCTTTTTTTGATAAGGCATTTCCTGAGCAAATCCTGCCATTTTTAGATGAAATCAAAGGAGAAGTTCAAAATCCTGTAGAAGTAAAAGTTTCTGCTAATCCTAGCTCACCACGTAAAACAATTTTCGACGAACTTTTTGAAGAAATAGCAAAAATAGAGGGTTAATAAACCCTCTATTTTATTACGATGACGATAGCGAGGAATCAGGTGGTGCTTACCGCGGTCGGGCCACCACTACACTTAATTTACTCTAACTTATTCAATTTATTCTAATTCAATTTTATTTTCTCTAACTTATCCTATATATATCTCTCTGCCTCTGTTAATATCTATACCCATATCACCTAAATCAACTAAATCAAAAATAGTTTCAATTCCAATTCCCATCAAACTCCTCCTTTCCAACAAGAGAGAAGAATTAATTATCCTTCTCTCCCCTTAACGCTTCTACAACAATAACTATCATATCCCACGCATCTTTAATCTTATCAATTATCTTCATGGTAACCTCGCCATCATTTTCATCTTCTCTCCAACAATATCTTGTCTAACAAAAACCTTTCCTAATATATCCCAATCAAGAGCAAGATCAGTTATATCATCATACATAATCTGATGAAAATCCTCTACAATAACATAACCTCCCTTATTCCCGCACACATAGTCTATATTATATTCTTTCCCCTTCTTTAATCTTTTATTATTCCCCAGATACTGGACTTTCATCTACTTCTCCACTTTCTCCTTCAGGAAACAACGGATCAACTATTTTATTCAATCCCTGTTCAAACCCATGATTTAACGCCATAATTTGCGGCTCTACCATAGCCAATATACTTGCTTCTCCTTTATCTTGAGCTTCTTTCGCAATTAACTGATAGTTAATCATACTGCCTGTATAATAATTAATTAAATCTACAAGTGAATTTTTAAATTGTTCCTTATTCATTTTTCAAATCGTTCCTTTCTAAATTGTCAATAGTCTCTCAATTTCAAATTCATTTTTGCGGCGGGTCTTTAAATCCAACTTACATTTATACCACTGTGGAGTATATCCCGCTAACTTCTTCTTTTCAACCTTAGTTAATTTTTCAAATTTATCTGCCATATTCTCTAAAGCTCTTCTTAATTCATCAATAGTAGAAGTAGCAGTAGTAATTTTACTATTACAATAACTAATTGAACTAGTCCCTTGTGCAGAAACATTATCCAAATTATTA
>JAZNRM010000037.1:0-3318 GCA_045590695.1 Methanobrevibacter sp. | reverse complement strand
AAGAACATTGGTGCCATTCCAGTTTTATCTGATGGTGAAATGGTTGGAATCGTAACTAAATCTGATTTCATATATTTATGCAAAGCAAAAGCATATGAAAAGATTTCAGTTAAAGATATTATGACAACAGATATTATTTCAATATCTGCTGAGGATCGTTTAGTTCATGCAAGAAAAGTCATAATGGACTCAGGTGTCGGACGTTTATTACTCACTGAAGACAATGAGCTTGCAGGAATTATTACTTCAAAAGACATTGCAAAAGCATTTGTTTCATTCAGGAAACATACTCCTGACAAGTATCAGTCATCTCAAATCAAAGAGTTGATTGCAGGAGATTACATGTCTACAAATGTGGAAACAATCTCACAGTATGCATCAATTCCACAGCTTGCTGATGCAATGTTAGAAACTGGTTATAATGGTTACCCTGTAGTTGATGATGAAGATCAAATTATAGGAATAGTAACTCAATCAGATTTGCTAAAATTGATTTATGAAATGGAAACTCAATAATTGAGTCATTTTATAATTATTTTAGTTTTAAGCATAAGATTTTCTTATGCTTTATTTTTCTTTTTTTCTATTTTTTTCAATTTTAATCATTATTATCGAATTTTAACACTATTTTTTCGAATTTACTTGATTTATTTAAGTTATTCGTACCGTATTGCTTTTATACTATGATTAATATATAAGAAATAGTAAATAATAAAGAATTATTTTTTTAACGGAGTTTTTTTATGATAAAGGATAAAGTAGCATTTTTAGGACCTCAAGGAACATTCTCTCACGAAGCTGCTTCATTGGTCAGTGACAATTTGATTTCCTACTGTTCAATACAGCAGGTGATGGGTGCAGTTGAAAGTGGGGAATGCGTATGTGGGATTGTGCCAATTGAAAATTCAATAGAAGGTCCAGTTAGTTTGACTTTAGATTCATTGATTCATAATTTTGACTTGAAGATTAAAAATGAGATTGTCATTCCAATCAACCATAATCTATTGGCTGCAAAGGAAATGAGTGTAGATGAAGTTGAAAATGTTTATTCACATTCACAGGCTTTAGGCCAATGCCAGCCTTATTTGGAAAGGCATGGAATCACTGCACATTACACCTTAAGCACTGCAGCCGCAGCTAAAAGGGTTGCAGAAACCGGTGAGGATGCTGCTATCGGTACATTGAAGGCGGCGGAACTCTATGGATTGAAGGTTATTGATACAAACATTCAAGAGAATTTCAATAATGAAACCCGTTTTGTTGTTTTGGATAATGAGGATTCTCCAATAACCGGAAATGACAAGACTTCCATTTCATTTTCATTGTTTGAGGATAAGCCAGGGGGACTTTACGAGCTTTTAGGTCTCTTTGCAGAGAATGATGTAAACTTGACTAAAATCGAATCAAGACCTTCAAAAGAGGGATTAGGTCATTATATTTTTTTCATAGATCTTGAAGGACATAGATTGGATGATGATATATGCAGGATTTTAAAACATTTGGAGGATAACACTTCATTCTTTAAGATTTTAGGTTCTTATCCTGTATTTAGTGAAGATTTATTCAAATAATATTCTCATTTCATGTCTATTTTTTTAATATTCAATGATTTTTCCTATTTTCATTCACGAATTTTTTAAAATTTTATCTATTTTTTAACTTTTGATTTAGTATAATTTATTAAATATAAAATTCATACATTAATATAATATAAAAATATAAAATGATGAAAGTTTGATATTTTTAATATATAGCATTAATTTATTCAATCGATATTAGGAGGAGAAGTATGAATCCAGATAGGAAAAAGCTTATGCAGATTTTAAGCAATCTTGAAAGGGATTACGAAGCTGGTTTGATTTCTGAAGAGAAATACCTTTATTTGGCTGACCAGTATAGGCATAAGATTGAAACTATTGAAGTTAGTGATAGAATTCGTGCGATGCAAGGAAAAGAAGAAACTCCTTCCTCAATCAAGTCAAGATATGATGATTCTCAAAAGTACAGAGAAGAAAAGGAAAAACTAGTACGTAAGTATATTCATAATCCTGAGACTTATACAGTATCAAAAAAACCGGAGGAGTCTTCAAGTACCAGTCCATGGTATATAGCATTGGCAGTTGTATTCTTGCTTGTAGCATTTGGTGCAGGAATTACATTTGGAATGTCCAGCATAGGTTTAGGTGATGATGTTGGAGATATAATATCTGCTGGTGCAACTATTAATGACACTGCTTTTCCTGAAGTTAAGGTAAACAAGTCTCTCAGTTACAATTATACAAAATCTTACTCAAATACCACTAAATACGGTTCTTCAGATGATTCAAGTTCATCTTCAAGCAGTTCATCTGTTAGTGACTCAAGTTCCAGCTCTTCCAGCTCTTCCAGTTCATCAAGTTCTGGAGGCAGTTCAAGTGGAGGATCCTCTGGAGGTAGTTCTGGTGGAGGTTCTTCCGGTGGTGGTTCTTCTGGCGGAAGCTCTGATAGTGGTTCATCTGGCGGTGGATCTTCTGGAGGCAGTTCTGGTGGAGGTTCCAGCGGGGGTTCATCTGGAGGCAGTTCTGGAGGAACTGAAGAGTAAGTTTATAGATGGTGCTATTATTATTTTTTTGGAGATATGATATGAAAAAAATTATTGGTATCGGATTAATATTAATTTTATTGATTGTAGGTGTTTCATTTTTCATAAACAATCCTATAAAAACTGACAATGGAGAAGACCTCTCACAGCAATCAGTGGATTATTCTGAAAATGGAATATCCTTATCAATGCCTGGGGATTGGGTTTCTGCAAAGTCCAACTCTAATGAAACTGTTTTAGCAGTTGCAGACCCTGATTATAAGGATTCCGCAGGCTTTAATAGTGTTAATGTAAATATTGAAAAGAAATCAAATGCTAGATCTCTACAATCCGAATTCACTTCCAATTACAATACATTGGCTCGTAATTCTGATTTTAACATTTTATTTATGGGAAATGTTTCCTTTAATGATCAAGCTGCTATGGAAGCGGATTACACCTCTGTAGCAAACAACCAAACAAAACAGCATAAGGCTATTTGGATTCCAAAAGGGTCAGACATTTATGTCATCTTATGTTCTGCACCGGAATCTGAATTCGATAATATGGTAGGAACTTTTGATTTCATCATTAACAGTGTTCAATTATAATAGTGATTTTTAAAAAAATTCACTATTTTTATTTTTTAGATATTTATCAAAAATAGGATTAAAATTCTATTTAAAGATTTTAGTTATATTAATTACAAGATTTTAAATTTATTGAAGTGATTTTATGGAAATTGTTTTATGCGTTAC
>JAZNRM010000036.1:0-3304 GCA_045590695.1 Methanobrevibacter sp. | reverse complement strand
GTAACCGATGAAGGTGGAGTAACCTGTCACGCAGCTATTATCTCAAGAGAATTAGGAATTCCTTGTGTAGTAGGTACTGGAGATGCAACAACTACCTTAAAAGAAAATGATGAAGTCACTGCTGACGGTAAAAAAGGTTTAGTATACAAAGGTATCATCAAAGGCGCTGAAGAGGAAGTCGCAAGTGCTGGTGCAATTCAAGTCTCTGCAACTCCATTGATCACTGTTACCGAAGTCAAAGCTAATGTAAGTATGGCTGAAGCAGCTCCAAAAGCAGCAGCAACCGGTGCAGATGGTGTAGGATTACTCAGAACTGAACACATGATGTTATCAACTGGTGTTCACCCTAAAAAATTCATCCTTGATGGAAGAGAAGATGAACTTGTAGATACTATTGCTGAAGGTGTTTTAAAAGTAGCAGATGAATTCTATCCAAAACCTGTATGGTACAGAACTCTTGATGCTCCTACCGATGAGTTCATCACCCTTGATGGTGGAGAAAATGAACCTAGAGAACACAACCCAATGTTAGGTTGGAGAGGTATCAGAAGAGAATTGGATGAACCTGAAATCTTAAAAGCAGAATTCAAAGCAATTAAAAAGCTTCACGATAAAGGATACACAAACATTGGAATCATGATTCCATTATCACAACATCCTTCTGAACTCAGAAGAGCTAAAGAATTATGCAGAGAAGTAGGTATGGAACCTCAAGTGGATGTTGAATTTGGTATGATGGTTGAAATTCCTGCAGCAGCTATCTTGATTGATGAATACATTGCAGAAGGAATTGACTTCGTAAGTCTCGGTACCAATGACTTGACCCAATACACTCTTGCAGTGGACAGAAACAATGAGTTTGTTGCAAAACACTATCGCGAAGAACACCCTGCCGTAATGGCTTTAATTGAAAGAACCATTAAGCATTGTGCAGCAGCAGGTGTAACATGCAGTATCTGTGGTCAAGCAGGTAGTGTGCCTCATATCGTTGAAAAACTTGTTAAATTTGGAATTACCAGTGTATCTTCCAATACTGATGCAGTAGAGGAAGTAAGAAAAACTGTTGCAAGAGCTGAAAAGAAAATCATGCTCGATGCAGCTAGAAAACAATTATAATTCTAAATTGACTTTGATTTAAAAGTTAAATCTTTTAAATCTTTATTTTTTTTATTTTTAAATTATTTATTATTTTTTTAATATTATTTTAATTAATTGACTTATTTTTGTAATTTTCCATAAATTCATTAAGTAGTTGTTTTAATAGTATTAAAAAAATAATAAATTTTGAAGCAATATTTATTTTAATTATAAGGTAATTTTTATGAATGAAAAACCAATATCTCATGATGAAATTTTCAATCAATTAGATGAATTTCAAGCAATGGATTGCAAATATTCTGATGGAAGAATTTTAGGATCCATGTGTACAGAAGCCCATCCCATTGCAAAAGAGGCTTTTTTCAAATTCATTGATTCCAATTTAGGAGACCCTGGCCTATTTAAGGGAACAAAATTATTGGAAGATAAGGTTTTGAAGATGATTGGCTCCTTCTTATCAATTGAAGATCCTGTTGGCCATATGGTTACTGGCGGTACTGAAGCTAATATCATGGCAATCAGAGCTGCAAGAAATCTTGCAAGGGATAATAAAGGAATTAAGAAAGGGGAGTTTATCGTTCCTAAATCAGCTCATTTCTCCTTTAAGAAAGCAGCGGACATGCTTGATTTGAAATTGATTCGTGTAGACTTGGATGAGAATTACCGTATCGATCCTAAATGTGTTGAAGAGAACATCAATGAAAACACTGTAGCTATTGTGGGCATTGCAGGAACTACTGAGCTTGGAATGATTGATCCAATCGAAGAATTGTCTAAAATAGCTATTCAAAATGATATTCATCTACATGTGGATGCTGCATTCGGTGGGTTTTCAATTCCTTTCCTAAAACTGAAAGGATATGATTTACCAAACTTTGACTTCTCTCTTGAAGGTGTCAAATCCATTACCGTAGATCCTCATAAAATGGGGCTTTCTCCAATTCCTTCTGGAGGAATTTTATTTAGAGACCAATCATACTTGGATGCAATGTCTGTAGATTCCCCATACTTGACAATCAAAAATCAATCCACTATTGTAGGAACTCGTTTAGGAGCTTCAGCAGCTGCAACATATGCTGTAATGAGCTATTTGGGAAAAGAGGGTTATGCAAAGAATGCTATTGAAGCATTGGAAAAAACTCACTTTTTAGCAGATAACCTTAAAAAATTAGGATACGAGCTCGTTGTTGAGCCTAAATTGAATATAGTTGCTTTCAATCACCCATATTTAGAGACTTTTGAATTGGCTCAATTGCTTGAGGAAAGAAATTGGAAAATATCATGTTCCTCTTATCCTAAAGCCATTAGAGTTATCTTAATGAATCATATTAAAAAGGAACATTTGATTGAACTTTTAAATGATTTGGATGAGATCAACAAATCTCTTTAGTTATTTAACTTATTTTTTCAATAATTTTTTATTTTTTATCACTATTTCTATTCTTTTTTCTATTTTTATAGCTTCTTAGCGGATTTTCGACCTTTTTTAAAATAGAAAAGTATTTTAATAAGCATATTCAATAAAGTAAATGAAAGATTAAAAGAGGTGATAATATGAAAAGCTCTGTTTTAATTTTAGGTATTGTTGCTGCAATACTTATTGCAGGCGGTGCATTTGCATTTGTCTTTATGGATGATATTGCTGACATTGCAGACGGTGGCAATTCCGGCACTTTTCATAAGGTAGCTGATAAAGTGGATAAAGTAACTTCATCTGACAGTTCAAGTTCAGATGGTGGAAGTGACATTGTAAGTGAAGTTGTAAAATTCAATTATCAAAATGGTGAAGGATACTTCCGTGAAGTCACTTACAAAGATGGAGGGTTCCGTCAATTTGATAATGCAAGTGGCGAACTTATAGGATCATCTTACGATGAAGACCAAGAACAGCTTGGTGTTATTGATGGTAATTTAGAATAATTGCCAAATTTTTAAAAAGTTTTTTATAACTTTTTCTTTTTTTCTTTTTTTATAATTTTTCTATTCATTTTCAATAATTTTTTAATTTTTTATCACATTTACATGCTTTGATGTATATAATTAATATTTTTATATTATTTCATTATATGTGATTTCATTATATTGAATATTCAGTAAATTATTCTATTATAGTTTATCAATACTTATGGTTTAATCATTCGTTATTTTAAGTAAAATATATTAAATTTTTTAGCAGATAATTACATTTGGTGTTTTGCTGTTGCCG
>JAZNRM010000035.1:0-3692 GCA_045590695.1 Methanobrevibacter sp. | reverse complement strand
TAGGAGTTTTGATTGCTATTATATGGTTATTTTATCGTATAATTTTAGTATTTGGAATCTAAATTAAGCTTAATCACCTTAGTTTGGATGCTGTTTGAAGTTTATAAAGTATAATAGTAAATCGCAGCGGTGGACTTCTATCTAATGGAATTAATTATTTTAATCTTGTAATTTATTCAAAAAAGACATTTGTCGTAAAAACTTAAGAGGAAGAATAAATATGCCAGGACTTTTTGCTGCTAAAAAGCTTAAAAAGAATAGACAAAATTTTAAATGGAAAGACGTAGATTACAAAAGAAGAGCATTACGTTTAGATGTAAAAGCAGACCCTCTCGAAGGGGCACCTCAAGCTAGAGGAATCGTTATTGAAAAAGTAGGAATTGAAGCAAAGCAACCTAACTCTGCTATTCGTAAATGTGTTCGTGTTCAATTAATTAAAAACGGTAAACAATTAACTGCATTTGCACCAGGTGACGGAGCAATCGGTTTTATCGATGAGCACGATGAAGTTATGATTGAAGGTATCGGTGGACCATCTGGAAGATCCATGGGTGACATTCCAGGAGTTCGTTGGAAAGTAAGTAAAGTTAACAATGTTGCTTTATCTGAAATGGTAAGCGGAAAAATTGATAAACCAGTAAGATAATTGAGGTAATTTTCATGGCTAAATTATTTGATAAATGGGACCTTGACGAAGTAGAGGTACAAGATTTAGGTTTAAAAAGATACATCTGCTTAGATGAAACTATCGTTCCTCATACTTTAGGTAGACATGTAAAAAGACAATTCGCAAAATCCAAAGTTTCTATCGTAGAAAGATTAATGAACAAAATCATGAGAACCCAAAGAAACTCTGGTAAAAAGAACAAAGCTTACAATATTGTTAAAGAAGCTTTAGAAATTATTAACAAAAGAACTAAAAAGAACCCTGTTCAAGTTTTAGTAACTGCTATTGAAAACACTTCTCCACGTGAAGAAACTACCCGTATTAAATACGGTGGTATCGGATACCAAGTAGCTGTAGACATTTCTCCACAAAGAAGAGTAGACCTTTCTTTAGGATTCTTAACTAGAGGAACTTTACAAGCTGCATTCAAAAACAAAAGATCTGTAGCTGAATGTTTAGCTAGTGAATTAATCTTTGCTTCTGAAGAAGATACAAGAAGTTTCGCTATACAGAAAAAAGAAGAAAAAGAAAGAGTTGCAAAAGCAGCACACTAATTTTAGCATTTTACGCTATTTTAGTGTCTTTAATTATTATAGGATTATTCAGAATTATCATTTAGTTTTTTTAATTGGTGGTTCTGTATAATTTTTATATTTTTTTATATTTTTTTAATTTAAAATTTTTTAATTTAAAAGACATAATATTGACTAAAAATTAGACAAAAATAAACTAATGTTTATAGGTGATGATTTTGAGTAGACGAGACAAAATGATTGCAAAAATCAAAGAATTGATGTACCAACCTGAAAATATCAGAAACATCGGTATCTGTGCACACATTGACCACGGTAAAACTACTTTATCCGACAATCTTTTAGCAGGTGCAGGAATGATTTCTGAAGAACTTGCTGGAGATCAAAGATTCTTGGATTTTGACGAACAAGAACAAGCTCGTGGTATTACCATTGACGCTGCAAACGTATCTATGGTACACGAATATCATGATGATGAATATTTAATTAACTTAATTGACACTCCCGGTCACGTTGACTTCGGTGGAGACGTAACTCGTGCAATGAGAGCTGTAGACGGTGCAGTAGTAGTTGTATGTGCAGTAGAAGGTATCATGCCTCAAACTGAAACTGTATTAAGACAAGCTTTAAGAGAAAAAGTTAAACCAGTATTATTCATTAACAAAGTTGACAGATTAATCAACGAAGTAAAATTAGGGCCAGAAGAATTAGCAAACAAATTCATTGGAATCATCAATGAAGCTAACAAGTTAATCAGCAAAATGGCTCCTAAAGACAAAAAAGATGAATGGCTTGTAAAAGTGGATGACGGTAGTGTAGCATTCGGTTCAGCATACCACAACTGGGCTATTAACATCCCAATGATGCAAGAAACCGGAATCAACTTTAAAGACATCATTGATTACTGTAATGATGAAAACCAAAAAGAATTAGCTAAAAAAGTACCTTTAGCTGAAGTATTATTAGGTATGGTAGTAGAGCACTTACCATCTCCTGAAGTTTCCCAACAATACAGATGTCCTAACATTTGGGATGGGGACATTGAAAGTGAAGCTGGTCAAACCATGATTCACACCAGCCCTGATGGACCTTTAGCTGTAATGGTTACTAACGTATCTGTAGATAAGCACGCTGGTGAAGTAGCTACCGGTAGAGTATATGGTGGTACTGTAGAACAAGGTACTGAAGTGTTCTTGGTAGGAGGTCAAGCTAGATCCAGAGTACAACAAGTAGGTGTTTTCTTCGGTCCTGAAAGAGTTCCTACTGAAAAGGTTCCTGCTGGTAACATTGTTTATATCACTGGTGCAAAAGGAGCTACCGCTGGGGAAACCATCTGTTCACCTGAAAACAAGATTGTAGAGTTTGAAGGAATTGAACACATATCCGAGCCTGTAGTTACTGTAGCTGTAGAAGCTAAAAACACCAAAGACTTACCAAAACTTATTGAAGTATTAAGACAAACTGCAAAAGAAGACCCTACCATTCACGTTAACATTAACGAAGAAACTGGTGAACACTTAGTTTCTGGTATGGGAGAACTTCACTTAGAAGTTATCGGTGTAAGAATCAACAACAAAGGTGTAGATATCAACACTTCTGAACCTATTGTTGTATACAGAGAAACCGTTGCAGGAAAAACTGCTAACCCTGTAGAAGGTAAATCTCCTAACAAGCATAACAGATTATACCTTGAAGTTGCACCTTTAGAAGATTCCATCTTCCAAGCATTGCAAAATGGTGACATCAAAGAAGGTAAAATCAAAGATAAGGAAGAAGCTCAAAAATTCATTGAGCATGGCCTTGACAAAGAAGAAGCTAGAAGAGTATGGGATGTTTACAACAAATCCTTATTCATCAATATGACTCGTGGTATTCAATACTTAGATGAGATCAAAGAGCTTGTTATTGAAGGTTTCGAATCTGCACTTGAAGAAGGTCCAGTTGCAAACGAAATTGCAATGGGTATGAAATTCACTCTTGTAGATGCAAAACTTCACGAAGACGCAGTTCACAGAGGACCTGCTCAAATTTTACCTGCTATCCGTAATGCTATTAAAGGTGGTATGATGATGGCTGATCCTACTTTACTTGAACCTGTTCAAAAAGTATTCATTAACACCCCAACTGACTATATGGGATCCGTTACTAAAGAAATCTTAAACAGAAGAGGTCAAATTGTAGACATGCCAACTGAGGGTGACATGGTAAACGTTGAAGCTAAAGTACCTGTAGCTGAAATGTTTGGTTTCGCTGGTGAAATCAGATCTGCAACCCAAGGTAGATGTTTATGGTCTACTGAAAACTCTGGTTTCGAAAGATTACCAAGAGAATTGCAAAGTCAAATTATCAGACAAATCAGAGAAAGAAAAGGATTATCCCCAGAACCATTTGGTCCTGACCACTACTTAGGATAAGTTCTAAGTTAGATAAATTCTAAGTTAAATTAAGATGATCTTTATCTTAATTTATCTGATTTTGTTTTATTAAATTAG
>JAZNRM010000034.1:0-2763 GCA_045590695.1 Methanobrevibacter sp. | reverse complement strand
TATATATTAAGAAATATATTATCTTTAATACGTATTATTATCTGCTAACTACAAAATGATTTCCCTTGAGTAGGGGGGATTTTTATGAATGAAAATGAGACTATGATCCCAGAACACGTAAATTATTTGATGAATTTATTGAAAAGCTATGAGATGTTTTTTAGAAAAAACATGGAAAATTTAGATATTAACATTGGTGAAATACCAATTCTTATGGAAATTTATACAAATGAAGGTCTTAATCAAATAGATTTGGTAAGGCAATTCCATGTGACTGAAGCTAACATTAGTAAAACCACTAAAAACCTATTGATTAAAGGTTTGATCACTAAAACCATTGATGCTGAAAACAATACCAAAAAAATATTATTGTTAACTGAAGATGGAAAAAAGGCTTGTCAAATTTTACTTGACATATTCGATCAATGGAAAGATGCAACCATAGGTGATGTTCCTTCAGATGAGATGGTGGCATTTGCAGAAACTTTGAAAAAGCTTTCCGATAATTCAGTTGATGTCTTATCATAAGACATTAATATTTTTTTATTTACTTTTTTTAATCCTTTTTAATAAATTCTATATTCATCTCCATCAATTTTTTACTATTTTTTTAAAATTTTACCAATTTTTTATCTCATTTCTAATCGATTATTTTTTTAATTTAAGGCTAACCTAAACTTTACCAAATAGTGTCACCTTTTAGGTTACACTTTCAAAATTTTTCAAAACCTTTATATACTATTCTAATATAATTATAATTAAGGACGTGAGGTAAACCTATGATTGTCCTAGGTGTGTTTTTCAATGTCTGTGTTAGATACTCTTAAATCCCTCATCGGTAGGGCAAATAAAGATATAGAAGAGAACTTATCTAAAGAAGCAGAGTCTGTTGAAGAAGCTGCTGATTCTATACAGACATCTTCAGAAGAGGAAATTGAAACCAAATCTGATTCTGAAACTATTTCTGAAGAAGAAGCTACTGATGTACCTATTGAAGAAGTAGCTGAAGCTGAAGAAGAAGTTGAAGCTGAAGAGGCTCCTGTTGAAGAAGAAGCTGTTGAAGAAGCAGTTGAAGAGGTTCCTGAAGAGGAAGTTTCTTTAGATAATGACGATAAACTTTCAGAAGATGAAGCTCCTGAAGAAGAAGCTTCAGAAGAAAATGAAGAGAGCGATAATATGACTTTATTAAAAGAAAATGATATATATTCAATGGATGATATTGATAAAGAATTTACTCAAAAATTCGTTGATGCTGGAATTGAAACTGTAGACCACTGTTTCCAATGTGGTACCTGTGGTGGAGGATGTCCTTCTGGTAGAAGAACTCCTTACAGAGTAAGACAAATTGTAAGAAAATGTTTATTAGGACTCAGAGAAGAAGTAGTATCTGATCCTGCATTATGGATGTGTACTACCTGTTACACCTGCCAAGAAAGATGTCCTAGAAGTGTAAAAATCGTAGACATCATCAAAATGGCACGTAACGAAGCTGCAAAAGCTGGATACATGGCTGACGCACACAAAGCAACTGGTTCCTTCGTAATTAAAACCGGTCACGGTGTACCTATCAACGACAAAACCAAAGCTTTAAGAGCAGATATTGGACTTCCTGAATTACCTCCAACTGTACATGCTTTCCCTGAAGCATTAGAAGAAGTACAAAAAATCTGTGCAGCATGTGAATTTGATAAATTAATCGGTTTCAACATGGAAACTGGAGAATTAGAATAAATTGATTAAGGAGTTATTATTATGGAGATTGCATATTTCTTAGGTTGTATCATGAACAACCGTTACCCTGGTATCGAAAAAGCAACCAGAATCTTATTCGATAAATTAGACATTGAATTAAAAGACATGGAAGGAGCATCCTGTTGTCCTGCACCTGGTGTATTCGGATCCTTTGACCAAACCACCTGGGCTACTATTGCAGCACGTAACCTCGCTATTGCAGAAGAAATGGGTGCAGAAATCATGACCGAATGTAACGGATGTTTCGGTTCCTTACGTGAATGTGACCACTTATTAAAAGAAAACCCAGCTAAAAAAGATGAAATTAACGCTATCTTAGCTGAAACTACTGACAAACAATTCAAAGGTGAAACCAAAGTAAGACACTTTGCAGAAATTTTATACAACGACGTAGGTCTTGACAAATTATCTGAAATGTTCACCAAAGACTTAGGTATTAATGTAGCTGTACACTACGGATGCCACTTCTTAAAACCTACCGCAGAAGTAGGTATTGAAGAATCCGCAGAAAACCCAACCATCTTAGATGAATTAGTAGAAATCACTGGTGCAAAATCCGTACCATACAAAAACAAAATGATGTGTTGTGGTGCAGGTGGAGGTTTAAGAGCAAGAGATATTGATGTAACCTTAAGTTACACCAAAGAAAAACTCGACGCTATGGCTGAAGCTGGTGTAGATGCTATTGTTGAAGTATGTCCATTCTGTCACTTACAATTCGATGTAGGACAAACTGAAGTTAACGCAAAATACGGAACTGACTTCGCATTCCCTGTAATGCACTTAGCTCAATTATATGGATTAGCTATGGGATTAAGCGCAGAAGAATTAACCTTCGACGCACAATTAATCGACGCAGCTCCTGTATTAGAAAAATTAGCATAAGTAGATTGATTTCTACTTATCATTTTCTTTTTTTTAAAACAATTTTTTAGTTCGTATGTTTACTAATTATTTAAACAGCTACTTTTTTTAATTTTAATTGCCCAATGATCTAAAAATTATTAGTAT
>JAZNRM010000033.1:0-3033 GCA_045590695.1 Methanobrevibacter sp. | reverse complement strand
ATAATATATAAATATTATTTATTTAGAAAATTAATAATGTATATTAATTTAATAAAAATATAATGATTATATTAAAATATTAATATAATGACTTCTAAGAGGTGAGAATTTGAAAGTTGATCGCAAAGCTAAATTCTGCATATTTTTGGTTATTGCAATCCTTGCCTTGGGATTGAGTAATTTTGCAGCTGCATTTACAGGGGATTTTGTTAGTTCATCCTTTCCAGGAATAAATGACACTGACAAGATGATTGCCTTGGATAACGATAATTTTGTTCCAGCAACCATAAACGCAGCTTATGAGCCAAAAAAAGTTGTAGAAGTTAATGAAACAGATAATGAAACTGATTCAGATTCCACTATAGAAGATGATGATTCTGATAATTCTGAAAAGCCAAATAATCAAAACACAAACAATAATCAGAACAGTAATTCAAACGACAATGAAGATGGTGGAGGAGATAGTTCAGATTCAAAACCAAGTTCTGGTTCTACAGATACTGGTGAAGATGAATAAATCCAAAATCTTTTTTTATTAAATTTATTACTTCTAAATCTCTTTTTTTTAATCATTTAATGTAAAATTACTCGTTAAAAGAGAATATGATGAAATTATTCTAATTATATTAACTAACTATAAAATTAAAAATAAAAAATATCAATATTTTAAAAAAACCATCTATAAAGGTGAAAAAATGAAAGAAAACAAAGAATTTGCTTTAAAGGTAAAAAGCATTAGAGAAAGACAGAATATGAGCATTGAAGAACTTGCAGAAAAAAGTGACGTGAAATTAGAAGTTCTTCAAGCTATGGAAAATGGTGAAATCATTCCTTCCCTCACTCCTCTTACAAAAATGGCAAAAGCTCTCGGAGTAAGAGTTGGAACCTTCCTTGACGACACTCCACAACTCGGACCTGTTGTTGTAAGAGGAGGAAAACCAAACAACGTATTATACTTCTCAGGAAGAGAAGATGTAACTAATGCAAGTAATTTAGAATTCCACTCATTAGGTGCAGGTAAAATCGACAGGAATATCGATCCATACATAATTGACATTACTTATGAGGAAGAGTATAAATTATCTTCCCACGAAGGAGAAGAGTTCATTTATGTATTAGAAGGTGAAATTGAAGTTGAATACGGTAAGGATAAGTTTACTGTAGCTGCAGGTGACAGCATATTCTATGATTCAGTTGTACCACATCATTTACACTCCAGTGGAGACAAAGCAAAAATATTAGCTGTTTTATACACTCCTTATTAAGCCAATAGTAATTTAACCTTTATACGAAAGCAAATTAAAAACAGCAATATTAAGAAAACAAAAAATAACAACTGAATGAATTATTATTAAAATGGTGAAAATATGAGTGAACTATTTACTGAACTTCCTATTGGTAAATTCTTCGAAAATATGGTTGAAAAGCAACCAGACCATGAATTTATCGTTTACCCAGATAGAAACCTTAGATTTACTTATAAAGAATTTGATGAAAGAGTAGACAATCTTGCAAAAGGAATGCTCTCAATCGGAATTGAACCTGGAGACCGTGTAGGTATTTGGGCTAAGAATGTGCCTGAATGGTTAACATTCATGTTTGCATGCGCTAAAATCGGTGCAGCTATTGTAACTGTAAACACAGCTTACCAATCCCATGAACTTGAATATGTATTAGCCCAATCTGAAATGAAAGCTATTGGTATGACTGATGGATTTAGAGACACCAGTTATTTCGATATCATTCATGAGCTTGTTCCTGAAATGCTTACAAGCGCAAGAGGAAACTTAAACAGTGAAAAATTCCCTTACTTAAAGTACATTATTCATGTAGGACAGGAAAAGCACAGAGGAATGTTTAACACTAATGAATTATTGCTTCTTGGTATGAACTATGATGATGAAAAATACCAAAAGATCAAGGATGCAGTTACCCAAAATGATGTAATCAATATGCAATATACAAGCGGTACTGAAGGATTCCCTAAAGGTGTAATGCTTACAAGCCGTAACATTCTAAATGATGGTTACTACATTGGAGAGAATATGAATTATACTGAAAAGGACAAACTTCTCTTACAAGTGCCATTATTCCACTGTTTTGGAACTGTATTAGGTGTAATGGCAGTGATTACCCATGGTTCAACCATGGTCGTTCTTGAAGAGTATGACCCTCTTCTTGCTATCTCCTCTATCCAAAAGGAAAAATGTACTTCCATTTATGGTGTGCCTACCATGTTCATTGGTATGATGAACCACCCTATGTTTGATATGTTTGACATGTCTTCATTAAGAACTGGTATCATGGCAGGTTCAACTTGCCCTGTTGAAACCATGAAGGATGCAATCAACAAAATGAACATGAAAGAGATTACCAGTGTATACGGCCTTACAGAAGCAGGACCTGGTTTTACTCAAACCAATGCAGCTGATTCATTTGAGAAAAAGATCAATACTGTAGGAAGGAAATTCCCTAATATTGAAGTGAAGATTGTAGATCCTGAAACAGGTGAGGAACTTGGCCCTGGTGAAACTGGTGAGATCATGTGCAGAGGTTTCAATGTAATGAAAGGTTACTACAATATGCCTGAAAAAACCGCTGAAACCATTGAGCCTGATGGATGGCTACACTCTGGAGACTTAGCTACAGTGGATGAAGAAGGATATTACTCCATTGTAGGAAGAATCAAGGACATGATCATCCGTGGTGGAGAAAACATTTATCCAAGGGAAATCGAAGAATACTTATTTACTCATGAATGTGTTCGTGACGTGCAGGTAGCAGGTATTCCTGATGAAAAGTACGGTGAAATCGTTGGTGCATTCATTATCAAGGAACCGGGATATGATGATGTTACCGAAGCAGACATAAGAGACTTCTGTATCGGAAGCATTGCAAGGTATAAAGTTCCTAAATATGTATTCTTTGTAGATGAGTTCCCACTTACCACAAGTGGTAAAATCCAAAAGTACAAATTAGGAGAAGTAGGTTTAAAACTTCTTGATGAAAGAAGAAAGTCGGATCGTAGCCATG